>JACIWT010000005.1 GCA_014360825.1 Chloroflexota bacterium
ATGGTGATGCCTGGGGACAACGTGAACATGAAAGTGCGCTTGATCGTCCCCGTGGCTTTGGAGCAGGGCTCGCGGTTCGCCATCCGTGAGGGTGGGCGCACTGTGGGCGCTGGTGTGATCACGAAGATCGTCGAGTAGTTCGTATTCTGTGCTCTGTGGAGGAGGGGGACCCAAAAGGGCCAATAGGTCCGGTCCCAGATGTGAATGGCCAAGCGACAGCGTATCCGAATCAAACTGAAGGCTTACGACCATCGGCTTCTGGATCAATCTGCCAAGCGCATTGTGGAAACCGCGGAGAGGGCCGGGGCTGCCGTTGTTGGCCCTGTCCCGTTGCCCACGAAGATCGAGAGGTTCACGGTCAATCGGTCACCTTTCATCGATAAGGATTCCCGTGAGCAATTGGAAATCCGCACCCACAAGCGTTTGATTGATGTGATCGAGCCCAGCCAGAAGGCAATTGAGATGCTGATGAAACTCAACCTTCCGGCGGGCGTAGATATAGAGATCAAACTGTAAGGATTTTGATCTCGAATGGGGAGCCGTTCACAAGATATCGGCGCCCCATTCGTTTGGTCAGAAGTAAGCGATAAACAGAAGAAGGAGGGAGGGCCGCCGGGCGTGAGGGAACCAGTCTAGACGCCAGGAACTTGGTCTCCTTGCCCGTGCCCCAAAAAGAAAAATGGCGATAAGAGAAGGGATGTTGGGCCGCAAGGTGGGCATGACCCAGATCTTCGATGAAAAAGGCGAGGTCGTGCCCGTCACAGTGATTGAGGCAGGGCCCTGCTACGTCACACAAATCAAAACCGTCGAACGCGACGGCTACAACGCGATTCAAATAGGCTTTGGCCAGGCCAAGCGGGTGAACAAGCCCCAGCGCGGCCACCTGAAGGAATTGCCACCCCTGCGCTACCTGCGCGAGGTGCGCACCGATGATGTGGAACGCTACCAGGTCGGGCAAGTGATAGATGTCAGCATCTTCCAGCCAGGAATGCTGGTGGACGTGATCGGCACCTCTAAGGGGAAGGGCTTCGCCGGAGTGGTCAAACGACATCACTTCAAGGGCGGTCCTCAAACCCACGGCCAATCGGATCGGCTGCGTGCTCCGGGGTCCATCGGTTCGGGTACTACGCCCGGCCATATCGTCAAGGGCCTGCGCATGGCTGGCCACATGGGCGACAGGCGCGTCGCTGTGCTAAATCTGCCCGTGCTCAGAGTGGACAAAGAGCGCAATCTGTTGGTTCTGCGCGGCAGCGTGCCTGGGGCGAAGAACGGCCTCTTGTTTATCCGCAAGGCTCGCAAGGTCTCATAGGAGCATTGGAGATGCAAATGCGTGTACTAAACATGGCCGGCGAACAAGTGGGTGAAGTGGAGTTGCGTGACGATATCTTCGCTGTGCCCGTGAACGAAGCCGTCATGCACCAGGCTTTGATGCGCCAGTTGGCAAATGCCCGACAGGGCACTGCCGATACGAAGACCCGTGGCGAAGTCTCAGGCGGGGGGCGTAAACCGTGGCGCCAGAAGGGCACCGGGCGTGCCCGTCAGGGTAGCATCCGCGCCCCACATTGGCGCAAAGGTGGCACCGTTTTTGGTCCGCACCCACGGAGTTATGAACAGCGTATGCCGCGCAAAATGCGTCGGTTGGCGTTGCGCTCGGCGCTTTCGCTGAAGGCCAAGGCGGATCAGATTATCCTGCTCGATAAATTGGAAATGGGCGAGCCGCGGACTAAAGAGATGATCGGGATGCTGAATAATCTGAAAGTGGACTCCAGCGCCTTGATCTTGCTTCCTGAGGCATCGCGGAACGTGGAGAAATCGGCCGACAATCTGCCCGGCGTGATGACGCTACGCGCTACCAATCTGAATGTGCGCGACATCCTGGGATACGACTATCTGATTATGCCGCTGGACTCGCTGCGCGTGATCGAGGGGATATTGGGACAGTGAGGGAGAAGGCGATGCATCCGTATGAGGTTCTGAAACGTCCCATCACCACCGAGAAGACGAGTTACCAATCAGGTAAACTCAGACAATATTCATTTGAAGTGGATCGCCGCGCCAATAAGCACGATGTGAAGCGGGCAGTGGAAGAGATATTCAAAGTAACGGTCGTGTCGGTCAACATGATCAATGTGCCGGCCAAGACGCGTCGCTGGGGCCGTATTATGGGTCACAAGCCCGCCTGGAAAAAGGCCGTCGTCACCCTGGCCCCAGGCAACACGATCCAACTGTTTGAAGGTGTGTAGTCATGCCAATCAGGATTTATAAGCCAACCTCTCCTGGACGGAGGGGAATGAGTGTCTCCACTTTCGAGGAGATCACCAAGACAGAGCCGGAGCGCTCTTTGCTGGAACCGTTGCGCAAAAGGGCTGGACGCAATGTGCAGGGCAGGGTTACCGTGCGGCATCGCGGCGGCGGACACAAGCGCATGTATCGCATCATTGATTTCAAGCGGGACAAAATCGGCATCCCTGCTCGCGTGATGGCCATCGAATATGACCCGAATCGCTCCGCACGCATCGCGCTCCTTTCCTATGCGGATGGCGAGAAGCGCTATATCATCGCACCGCTCGAACTCAAGGTAGGTGATACTGTTCTGGCTGGCCCCAACGCCGAGATCAAACCCGGCAACGCACTCCCGTTGGCCAACATTCCGGTGGGCACATTGATTCACAACATCGAGTTGCATTTGGGCAAAGGCGGGCAGTTGGTCCGTTCGGCGGGTACCTCTGCCCAGTTAATGGCCAAAGAAGGTAATTACGCCCAAGTGCGATTGCCGTCGGGAGAAACTCGCATGATCCATGCGCAGTGTATGGCGACCATCGGTCAGGTGGGCAACACGGAACACGGCAACATCAAACTGGGCAAAGCGGGGCGCAAGCGCTGGCTGGGATTCCGCCCGGCAGTGCGCGGCTCTGCCATGACGCCACGCGATCACCCTCACGGCGGTGGTGAGGGTCGCCAGCCTGTGGGCATGTCTTCGCCCAAGAGCCCATGGGGCAAGCCCACCCTGGGCAAGAAAACTCGGCGTCGCAAAGACACCGACAAATGGATTATACACCGGCGAGCCAAGAAACGCCACTAATCCGTGGTTATGTTCTGGAGGTCAGGGGATGGGTCGGTCACTGAAAAAGGGTCCCTACGTGGACCCCAAGTTGCTGAAAAGAATCGAGATGATGAACCGGCAAGGTGAAAAGCGGGTCATCAAAACGTGGTCTAGAGATTCGACTATCTTCCCACAGATGGTTGGCCACACCATCGCCGTCCACGATGGGCGCCGTCATGTGCCGATTTACATTGCGGAGAATATGGTGGGGCATAAACTGGGCGAATTCGTGCCCACCCGCTACTTCCGTGGGCACAGTGCCAAGGAAAGGACCACACGCCCAGGGAAGTAACCTGGTCGTGGCTCTGGTAAGAAGGTGGGGATGGAAATGGAAGTCAGGGCTGTAGCCAAATACATTCGTATGTCGCCCTACAAAGTGAAATTGGTGGCCGATGCGGTACGAGGCATGGGCGTGGAGGAGGCGCTGGCAAAGCTCCGCTTCACCACTCGGGCGGCGGCACGTCCAGTCGCCAAACTCATCGAATCAGCAGCGGCCAACGCCGAAGAAAACTACGGGCTTTCGCGTGACGAACTTTATATCGCAAGCATTACCGCCGATGAAGGGCCCACGTTGAAACGGTTCCGTTTCGGCGCTCGAGGACGGGTCAAGCCCATCCTGAAGCGCTCCAGCCACATTACCGTCATCCTGGGCTCCAGGGCGGAAACAGAATAGGGAGGGTTTTCTTTTGGGCAGGAAAGTGCATCCTACCGGGTTCCGATTGGGGTTTAATAAGCAGTGGAAAGCCCTTTGGTTCGCTGAAGGCCAGCGTTACAAAGAACTACTCAAGGAAGATCTGGCAATTCGCAAATTGGTCCAGGAGCAAATGCGTCACGCTGCTATCTCGGACATTCGCATTGAGCGCTACCCCAAGCAGGTGATCGTCACGTTATATTCGGCCAGGCCAGGCATTATTATCGGGCGCAAGGGTGCCAGTGTTGCTCAGTTGAAAGACGACCTGGAGAAAATCACTGGCGGCAAGAAAGTCAAAATTGATGTGGTCGAGGTGGAGAAGCCAGAACTGGAAGCAACCTTGGTGGCACAGAGTATCGCCGAGCAATTGGAACGGCGTATCTCTCATCGCCGCGCTATGAAGCAGGCTGTCAGCCGGGCGATGCGCGCGGGGGCTAAGGGGATCAAAATTGTGTGCAGTGGTCGTCTGTCGGGCGCCGAAATGGCTCGGCGTGAGATGCAGCGCGAAGGTCGGGTGCCGCTGCAGACTCTACGGGCGGACATCGATTTCGCCCATGCCGAAGCCTTAACTACGCTGGGGCGTATTGGAGTCAAAGTTTGGATTTATCGCGGCGATCTTCTGCCCGAGGAAGCACGGGAAACGACGGAAGAAGCCGCCGCAAGTTAGGGGTCTGGACTCTGTGCACTTATCCGGTGTTTTCAGGAGATAGATGCGATGTTAATGCCAAAGCGAGCGAAATATCGCAAGCAGTTTCGTGGAAGGCTCAAGGGGAAAGAAACCCGAGGCACAACGATTGCCTTTGGGGAATACGGGTTGCAAGCGTTGGAACCCTCGTGGATCACCAGCCGGCAGATTGAGGCAGCGCGGCGGGCAGTAGTGCGCTACGTGCGCCGTGGTGGCAAGTTATGGATTCGTATCTTCCCCCACAAGCCTGTTACCGCCAAACCGGCCGAAACCCGCATGGGTGGCGGAAAGGGCGCTGTGGATCACTATGTAGCAGTGGTGAAGCCGGGCCGCATTCTTTTCGAGATCGCGGGCGTGCGTGAGGAGGTGGCCCGTGAGGCGATGCGCTTGGCCTCTCACAAACTCCCTATTAAGACCCAGTTCGTCACCCGCGAGGAACTCGGAGGTGAATGAACGTGGTGAAAATCAAAGAATGGCGGGAGATGGAAACCGACGAACTTCAGCGCCGACTGGATGAGGCTTATCAGGAACTTCTCAACCTGCGGTTCCGCGCTGCAACCAAGCAACTCGAAGACACGAGCCGGATTCGCATTGTCAGGCGGGATATCGCTCGCATCAAGACGGTTTTGCGTGAGCGCCAGTTGGCGAGTGTGGAGGGAGGACGACCATGAAGAGCCGTCGCAGAACCCTAACTGGTCGCGTGGTCAGTGACAAGATGGATAAGACCGTGGTGGTGGTGGTCCATTCTACCAAGCGCCACCCTCTGTATGGCAAGGTGTTGCGGACGTCGAAGCGTTACAAGGCTCATGACGAGGAAAATGCGTGTCGGATTGGGGATTTGGTGCGGATCGAGGAATCCCGCCCCCTGAGCCGAGAGAAACGCTGGCGCGTGACGGAGATATTGGAGCGAGCAGAATGATCCAGGCGATGACCCGTCTCAAAGTTGCTGACAATACCGGCGCCCGGGAGATCATGTGCATCAAAGTCTTAGGTGGCACCCGGCGACGTTACGCTGGCGTAGGCGACATCATTGTGGCCTCGGTGAAGCAGGCGATGCCTGGTGGGGCGGTGAAGAAGGGCGAAATAGTGCGGGCGGTGATCGTGCGCACGGCGAAAGAGTTCGGTCGCCCTGATGGTTCCTACATCAAATTTGATGAAAACGCCGCCGTCATCTTGGATGAGCAGAATAACCCAAAGGGCACGCGCATCTTCGGACCGGTGGCTCGCGAACTGCGTGACAAGGGGTTTATGAAAATCGTCTCGCTGTCGCCAGAAGTCCTTTGACGATGGCGGGTTGGTTTTGTAGGGGGTTCGATATGAGGAAGATCAAAAAGGGCGATACCGTGGAAGTGATTCAGGGCGATGACCGTGGGATGCGAGGCCAGGTGATTCGGTTACTTCCTGGTCGCAAGCCTGTCCGTCGCCTGGGTAGCAAAGGTATCCGTCGCCCCGAACACGATCCGAATCGCACCCGCGTAGTGGTACAGGGCGTGAATCTGATCAAGAAACATCAACGACGCACAGGCGATGTACGCACTCAAGTGGGCATCATCGAGCGCGAAGCGCCCATTCATATCTCGAACGTGGCCCTTGTTTGCCCGAAGTGCAATGCGGCCACCCGAGTGGGAATACACGTGGATGCCGAAGGGACCAAGCATCGCCTCTGCAAGAAATGCGGTGAACTCATAGATTGATGGCCGCCTGGGAGAGAGAAGTAATGTCAAGGTTGCGAGATAGATACTATTCAGAGATCATACCGGCAATGCAGCGGGAATTTGGTTATCGCAACATTATGGAAGTACCGCGCCTGGTAAAGGTGGTGGTGAACATTGGCTTGGGCGAAGCCCTACAGAATGCCAAAGCCATGGATGCTGCGGCCAAGGACCTGGCGACCATCACTGGTCAGCGCCCCATCATAACACGGGCGCGGAAGTCCATCGCCACTTTCAAGTTGCGCCAGGGCAACCCCATCGGTCTCAAAGTGACCCTGCGCGGGCGGAGAATGTACGATTTTATGGACCGGTTGATGAACATTGCCTTGCCGCGCCAGCGCGACTTCCGCGGGGTTTCGCCAGATGCCTTCGATGGGCGTGGGAACTACACCCTGGGACTGCGGGAGCAACTGGTGTTTCCAGAAGTTGACTACGATAGCATTGATAAGATCCGTGGTCTGGAGATCACCATTGTGACAACAGCCAAGACGGATGAAGAAGCCCGGCGGCTGCTCCAATTGATGGGCATGCCGTTCAGTCGGCAGTAGAATGGTGCTGCGGGCAAGAACAGGAGGAAGTGTGGCAAAGAAAAGCATGATCGTGCGCGAAACGAGGCGCAAGTATCCCATCCGGGTGCGCAACCGGTGCCAGATCTGTGGGCGACCGCGGGGATATCTGCGAAGATTTCAATTGTGCCGGATCTGTTTCCGCGAACTGGCGCTTCGAGGAGAGATCCCGGGTATTATCAAATCCAGTTGGTAGTGAAGTAGGGGACGGTGACGAAGTCATTTCCCCAAGGAGTGGCCTAATAATGGTTATGACAGATCCTATCGCCGATATGTTGACCCGCATCCGAAATGGCATCCGGGTGCATCGCCGGTTCGTCTTGATTCCGGCTTCTAAGATGAAACTCGCTCTGGCCCGCATTTTGAAAGACGAGGGCTTCATCGAAAACTATGAAGTTCTCAGCGACAAAGAGCGACCTTACGAATTAATTCGTGTCTGGCTCAAATACACCGAGGACCGCAAGCCGGTCATCACGGGCCTGCAGCGCGTGAGCCGTCCGGGGCGCCGCGTGTACAGCGGGCGCCGGGCACTGCCCCGCGTATTGAGTGGCATGGGCGTGGCGGTGATCTCCACACCCAAAGGGCTGATGACCGACCGCCAGGCGCGCCGGATGCGGCTGGGCGGCGAAGTGGTCTGCTATATCTGGTGATGACACCTCTGGCGAAGGAGGAAAACAGGTGTCAAGGATAGGGCGGATGCCCATTCCCATACCGAATGGAGTCCAAGTAGATATTCAGGGCAATCGTGTGACGATAAAGGGGCCCAAGGGCGAACTGAGCCGCGAGTTTCACCGCGATATCATGATTCGCCTGGAGAACGGCCAACTAATAGTTAGTCGGCCGACTGATTCCCGCATCCATCGCGCTCTCCATGGTCTGACCCGTGCTCTGTTGGCGAATATGGTGGAGGGGGTCACGCAGGGCTATCGCAAAGCCTTGCAGATCGAGGGTGTCGGTTACCGCGTCGAGCTACAAGGGCAGGACTTGGTCCTGCAAGTTGGTTTCTCTCACCCGGTGAAGATATCGCCTCCCCCAGGCATCACTTTCGAGGTGGAACGGGGCGGACGCATTTTCTACGTAGACGGGATTGACAAAGAAGTAGTGGGGAAAGTGGCGGCTGAGATCCGAGCGATCAAGAAACCCGATCCTTATAAAGGCAAAGGCATTCGCTACTTAGATGAGCAAATCCGCCGGAAGGCTGGTAAGGCGGGCAAGGTAGCGGCAGGCTAATTAGCCTAGTCTCGGATCACGTGAGAGGGATGTAGGATGGTAAAAGAAGTGGATGTTAGATTGGCCAGAAAACGACGGCACGCTCGCGTGCGCAAGAGGGTCTTTGGAACTCCAGAGCGCCCGCGATTGAGTGTGTACCGTAGTCTGCGCCATATCTATGCACAGATCATTGATGATACGATGGGCCACACTTTGGTCTCGGCTTCGACTCTCGATGCCGAAGTACGAGAGCGCATGCCGGAGGAGGCCGCTAAATCCGATCAGGCCAAGGTTGTGGGCGAAGTGTTAGCCCGGCGTGCTGTGGAAAAGGGGCTGAAAGCCGTGGTTTTCGACCGCGGTGGTTATCGTTACCACGGTCGGGTGAAGGCGCTGGCCGAGGCAGCCCGCGCTGGTGGCCTAGAGTTCTAAGGCCATCTCGAACGGTTTTATCGCCCCGGGGCGGGCTTGTCGGGTAAGGAGGATGGATGCCGAAGCAGGACGAGGATCAAGAGGAAGAAGAATTACTGGAAGTTGCCGAAGAAGAAGCCCTTCAAGAGCGTGTAGTCCATATTGACCGTGTGGCAAAGGTCATCAAGGGCGGGCGGCGTTTCGCTTTCCGAGCGGTCGTTGTAGTGGGGAATGGCAAGGGCAACGTTGGTATTGGTGTGGGTAAGGCGCGCGAGGTCCCCGAAGCCATTCGCAAAGGTACGGAGAGGGCCAAGCGTAGCATGGTGCGCATACCCCTGGCCGGCACAACGATCCCCCATGAGGTGCAATCAAGTTACGGCGCGGCCACAATTCTTCTGAAGCCGGCATCGCCGGGCACTGGTGTGATCGCGGGAGGCGGGGTGCGCGCTGTCGTAGAGGCGGCGGGCATCAAAGATATTCTCACCAAATCCCTGGGCAGCCCGAATATCTTGAACGTGGTTCGGGCTACGATGGCGGGTTTGCAGCAACTGAAGGATGTGGAGGTGGAAGCACGTCTGCGCGGCAAGCCGGTGGAGGACTTATTACCGCCTTGGAGGCGCACCAATGACTGAGAAGCGATTGCGTATCACATTGGTGAAAAGCCCTATCGGCTATTCGAAAAAACAGAAGGCTACGGCACGAGCGTTGGGCCTGCGACGCATAGGTGATACTGTGGAGCGAGAGGACAGCGATATCGTGCGGGGTATGGTTCAACACATCATCCATCTGGTGAAGGTAGAAGAGTCCCCGTCATAAACGGTGAAGATAGTGAGCGAGAGGTATTGAGGGCATGAAATTGCATGAACTGCGCCCACCAAAGGGAGCGAACAAGAAACGCATCCGCGCTGCTCGAGGAACAGCAGGGCGGCGGGGCAAGACTGCCGGTCGCGGCACCAAGGGTCAAAACGCACGCACTGGCGGCGGGGTACGCCCCTACTTTGAAGGCGGCCAGTTGCCCCTGGTCCGGCGGATGCCTGTGAAGCGCGGGTTCACGAACGTCTTCCGCGTGGACTACACCGAAGTCAATCTGGATTGCCTGAAAGGGTTTCGCAAGAATGCGGAGGTGAATCCCGATACTTTGGCTGCGGCTGGCATTATCAAATCCACCCGGAAGCCGGTGGTGATTTTGGGGCGGGGCGAACTGGATAAACCGCTCCGCGTATCGGCACACCGTTTTTCGGCCTCTGCCCGCGAGAAGATCGAGGCGGCAGGCGGTACGGTCAATGTACTGGAGTGGCCTAAGGTGCGGCGACTTACCAAGTCGGCGTAACCCGCGGGCCACTGAAGTGGGAGAGTGGTAAATGCTGGAAGCACTTCGCAATGCATTGAAATTGCCGGATCTGCGACGCAGGATTATCTTCACCCTGGTCATACTGGTCATCTATCGGCTGGGAGCCCACATTCCCGTGCCGGGCACCGACCCGGAAGGGTTACGCCGCATCTTTGAAGCCAATCAGTTGCTGGGTCTGCTCAACATGTTCTCCGGCGGGGCGATGGCCGATTTCTCGGTGCTGGCGATGGGCGTGTACCCGTATATTACAGCGTCCATTATCTTCCAGTTGCTTCAGCCGCTCATCCCCGCGCTGGAGGAATTAGCGAAACAAGGCGAAGCAGGCCGCAACAAATTGAATCAATACCAATTGCTGCTGACTATCCCGTTGGCTTTTCTGCAAGCGTTCAGCCAGGGCACCTTGCTCCAGCGGGGTGGCGCTCTCACAAACTTCGGCCTATCGGGCCCAACACTCTTGCCAACCCTGGCTACGCTGGCCACCTTGACCGCGGGCACGATGTTCGCCATCTGGCTGAGCGAACTGATTGATGAGCAGGGCATTGGGAACGGTATGTCGTTGATCATCTTCGGCGGCATTGTGGCCGATATTCCCGGGCGGATTGGTCAACTGTTGGCGCAGTATCCGAATACATTGGAGATCCTGTTGGTGAATGTGGCCTTGGTGGTCATTGCCTATGTAGTTTATTCGACGACGCGCCGGGCGGACTATGCCTTGGCGGCATGGTGTGGGTTAAATCTGATCTATTTCGTTATCTCACAAGCAGTACTGCAAATTTTCATGCTGATCACCGTTGTGACTGTCGTGGCTATTGTGGTCATCCAAGAAGGACAGCGCCGCATACCGGTGCAATATGCCAAACGGGTGCGGGGCACGCGTATCTATGGCGGGCAGAGCACCTACATCCCACTGCAGGTGAACTCGGCTGGAATGATCCCGCTCATTTTCGCCATTTCGATCATGCTCTTGCCCGGCGTGGTGGCCAGTTATTTCGTGGATTCTGAGATCACTTGGTTGGCCAATGTGGCCCGATCCGTAAGCGCGCTTTTTAACGCCAGCGGCGTGGCTTACTGGATTATGTATTTCCTATTGGTTGTCGGTTTCACGTACTTTTACACTGACGTCATTTTCCAACAGCAGAATCTGGCCGAGTTGTTGCAGAAGCAGGGCGGCTACGTCTCTGGCATGCGCCCAGGCAAACCCACCGCCGACTATCTGAACCGCGTACTGCAGCGGATCACTCTGGTGGGTGCGCTCTTCCTGGGGGTCGTGGCCATTTTGCCCTTCCTGGCGCGAGGAGTGACGGGCACGCAACAGATGCTTGTCACCAGCACCGGCTTGCTCATCGTGGTGGGCGTGGTCTTGGATACAATGAAGCAACTCCAAGCCCAATTGTTGATGCGCCACTACGAAGGGTTCATCCGATAAGGCTGACCTCTCGGACAATCGCCAACAGCGAAGGAGCAGGGGTGCAGTTATGGTCATCGTTTTGCTTGGGGCGCCAGGGGCGGGAAAGGGCACGCAGGCAGAGATCCTTTCCCAGCGACTTGGGTTGCCCCACGTGGCCAGCGGCGACCTCTTCCGAGAGGCTCTGCGCGATGAAACCCCGTTGGGGCTTCGGGCCCGCTCCTATATGGAACGGGGCGAACTGGTGCCGGATGAAGTAACTATCGCCATGGTGGCCGAGCGACTCGAGAAGCCGGATTGCGCGAATGGGGTCATCTTGGATGGCTTCCCGCGCACCATCCCACAGGCCGACGCCCTCGATGCGGTGTTGGCTCGTCACGGCCAGGCGGTCAACTTAGTGCCGTACATCAAGGTGTCTGTGGAATCGTTGCTGAAGCGGTTGGGTGGCCGATGGACGTGTCGGACTTGTGGCACCGTCTACCATATGCTCTTTGACCCGCCCAGGGTGGCGGGAGTATGCGATGTGTGCGGCGGCGAACTCTACCAGCGCGCGGATGATACGCCGGAGACGCAGCGCAAACGCATTGACGTCTATTTTGAGCAGACGCAGCCGCTGATAGAGTACTATCGCCAACGCGGATTGCTCGTGGAGATTGACGGCGAAAAGGATATTGACGGCGTGCAGGCCGAGTTGTTGGCCGCTATTGAGTCCCGGCGACGGGAGTTAGGCCAGGCGGGCTTATGATCATCCGCAAGAACGCCCGCGAACTGGCGAACATGCGTCGGGCAGGCCAGATCGTAGCCCAAGTGCTTGCCGAACTCCAGGAGATGGTGAGGCCCGGCATCACGACGCAGGAACTGGATGCGCTGGCTTATCGTCTGATCACGCGAAATGGCGCTAAGCCCTCGTTTCTGGGCTATCGGAACTATCCGGCTTCGATCTGCACCTCGGTGAATGAACAGGTTGTGCATGGGATACCTGGCCAGCGCGTTCTCAAAGAAGGCGACATCATCAGCCTGGATGTGGGCGCGATTTACCAGGATTATCAGGGAGATGCGGCCATTACCGTAGGGGTGGGGCACATCTCAGAAGAGGCGCGTCAACTGATAGAGGCCACCCGCGGGGCGCTTGAGGCGGGAATTGCCGAGGTCCGGCCGGGGAAGCGATTGGGGGATATTTCGGCGGCAATACAAGAGTACGCCGAGTCGCGAGGCTACTCGGTGATACGCGAATACACGGGTCACGGCATTGGCCGACAGATGCACGAGGACCCACAGGTGCCCAATTTCGGACAGCGCGGGTTCGGTGTATTGCTGAAGCCAGGCATGACTTTCGCTTTGGAGCCCATGCTCACGATGGGCACTTGGGAAACCAGGGTGCTCGAAGATGGTTGGACCGTGGTCACTGCCGATGGGAAACTATCGGCCCACTTCGAGCACACCGTGGCGGTAACAGAAGATGAACCGGAAATACTCACTTTGTTGTGAGCAGAGAAGCAGGGGAGATTGACGATGAAAGTGAAACCATCAGTTCGTGTGCGTTGTGAAAAATGTAAGATCGTGCGACGGCGAGGGATAGTGCGCGTCATCTGCAAGAACCCGCGCCATAAACAGCGTCAGGGCTAATGACTACGCTGCCTCGGGCGTTCTGGCAAGGCGGCATAGTCTGACGCGCAATGGCTTCCCGATAGCGGAGCCTGTTGCGTAGGAGGTGAAAAGTGGCGAGAATTGCAGGGGTTGATCTGCCAAGGGATAAGCGAGTGGAAGTAGGACTTACCTACATCTATGGTATTGGCCGGACGCGGAGCCGGGCGATTTTGGCCCAGAGCGGCGTCAACCCAGATACCAGGGTCAAGGATCTGACGGAGGCGGAGATCGCTCGCATCCGTGAGATCATAGACCGCGATTATAAAGTGGAAGGCGATTTGCGGCGCGAAGTGCAGATGAACATCAAGCGCCTGACGGAAATCGGCTGCTATCGTGGCATTCGACATCGCCGCAATCTGCCCGTGCGGGGTCAGCGGACGCGGACCAATGCTCGGACCAAGCGAGGTCCCCGGAAAACTGTGGCCGGGCGTCGTCGCTCACGAGCCAAGAAGTAATTGTTGAAACGTTGGTTAGAATCTGAGGTAACGGTATGGCAAAGACAACGAGAAGGGGAGCGGGCCGGCGAGAGCGCAAGGTGGTTTCGCACGCCCGTGCGTACATCCAGTCTTCATTCAATAACACTATCATTACGGTGACGGATTTGCAGGGCAATGTCCTGACCTGGGGGAGTGCCGGCTCGTCGGGGTTCAAGGGGTCGCGCAAAAGCACGCCTTATGCGGCACAGGTGGCTGCCCAGAACACGGCCAAGGCGGCGATGGACCTGGGGGTCCGCGAGGTAGACATCTACATCAAGGGGCCCGGCCCAGGGCGCGAAGCTGCGATCCGCTCTCTCCAGGCGGCGGGGTTAAAAGTGCGATCCATCACAGATGTAACCCCCATCCCGCATAATGGCTGTCGCCCACCCAAGAAACGGCGGGTCTAACCAGCAGGGCGATATTTCAGGAGGATGTATGGCAAGGATCATAGGGCCAAAGTGCAAGTTGTGTCGGCGCGAGGGCGAGAAACTCTACTTAAAGGGTGAGCGCTGCTACTCCAATAAGTGCGCCTTTGAACGCCGCACCTACGCGCCGGGAATGCACGGGCGACAGGCACAGTTTCGGCGAAAGGCATCGGACTACGGCCTGCAGTTGCGCGAGAAACAGAAGACGCGCCGCATCTACGGCGTGATGGAGCGCCAGTTCCGCCGCTATTTCGGCTACGCATTGCGGACCAAGGGGATGACTGGCGTGAACTTGCTGCAGATGCTCGAACGGCGGCTGGACAACGTGGTGTTTCGGCTTGGATTTGCCTCCTCGCGCGCACAGGCACGACAACTTGTGCTGCACGGGCATTTCACCGTAAACGGGCAAAAAGTCAATATCCCGTCTGCTTTAGTCAACGTAGGTGATGAAGTGGCTGTGTCCGAAGCCAGTCGCAAGCGGAACTACTTCCGGGACCGGGTGAAGGAACTGGCTCATGTCAAGCCACCGAACTGGCTCTCTCTGGATGCGGAGCAGTTGGTGGGCAAGGTAATCGCATTGCCATCCCGAGAAGATATTGATATGCCTATCCGTGAGCAACTGATTGTCGAATATTACTCTCGTTAAACACAAAGCGCACCTCTTGTAGGACCAGTGAAGCGAGCGGGCGGGCCAGGAGGTGGGGAATTGTTCAAAATGGTTATACCTAGGATAGAACCAGAGGCCATCAGCAAGAACTACGGTATGTTCGTGATTGGGCCGCTGGAAAGTGGATACGGTGTTACAATTGGGAACGCGTTGCGGAGGGTTCTGCTTTCATCTCTGCCAGGCGCTGCGGTAACCTCGTTGCGGGTGAGCGGGGTCGCTCACGAGTTCTCTCCGATCCCTGGCGCTAAGGAGGATATGACGACCCTGATGCTGAACGTCAAGCAACTGCGCTTGCGTTCCTATGCCGAAGGTCCCGTGCGCCTGACGATAAATGCGGCCGGAAAGTCAGAGATCACTGCGGCCGATATCGATGCGCCAGCGGAAGTGGAAATCATCAACCCGGAATTGCATTTGCTCACCTTGGACTCTTCCGATTCCGAATTAGAGATCGAGTTGGTCGTGGAGAAAGGGCGGGGTTACTCACCTGCCGAGGAGCGGGGCAAATTGCCGATTGGGCAGATTCCAGTAGACGCCATTTTCAGCCCTATCCGCAAAGCCAATTTCCGCGTGGAAAGCACCCGGGTTGGTCAGATGACCAACTACGAGAACGTGATATTGGAAATCTGGACGGACGGTGCTATCAACCCAGGCGAGGCACTGAGTACGGCGGCACAGATCCTCATCCATCACTTGTCACCCATTGCTGGGGTCTCAGAACTTCCAGCGGAATTGGTGACGGAGGTGGAAGGCGCCGCCATTCCGTCGCACGTCTATGAGATGCCCATTGAGAGCCTTGATCTCAGTATGCGCGCCTTCAACTGCCTGAAGCGGGCGGGCATAGTCAAGGTGGGAGAGGTTTTGGAACTGCTTCAGAAAGGCGATGATGAGCTCCTCTCCATCCGCAATTTCGGGCAGAAGTCCTTGCAAGAACTGAAAACGAAATTGCAGGCCAGGGGCCTCTGGCCCATTGAGCCAGGGCCCGGCACGGAGGCGGCAGGAGCGGAGACCAGTGGCCAGGGAGAAGAGGCAGAGTAGCGGGTGGCACCCGCAATACAAGAATGCAACTAGGAGGGAGCCCCCACAATGAGACACCGGGTGGCAGGCCGCCATCTGAATCGAGATACAGGACAGCGTCGTGCCCTGTTCCGGAATCTAATCACCGAATTATTCAGACACGAGCGCATCAGGACGACGGAAGCCAAGGCGAAGGCCATTCGCGGCGATGCCGAGCGCCTGATTACGCTTGCCAAGCGTGGTGATGTGCACGCCCGGCGGCAGATCGCTGCTGTGGTGAATGACCCAGAAGTAGCGGATAAGATCTTCCGTGAAGTGGCCGGGCGGTACGCTGATCGGGCCGGTGGCTACACGCGCATTATCAAACTGGGGCCACGCTTAGGCGACGCGGCACCGATGGTGCTTTTGGAATTGGTCGAGTAGCGAGGTCGGCTCTTGTGGCCGCAATGGATGCGGAGACACTTCATCCAACGACCAAGGCTCGCCTTTTGATGGCCGTTCTCGAATACGATGGGACCGATTACAAGGGCTTTCAGTTACAGAGTCGTGGGAGGACGATCCAGGGAGAAGTCGAACGGGCACTGGAGCGCGTGACGCAGGAGCGAGTGCGTGTGGTGGGCGCTGGCCGGACCGACGCGGGCGTCCACGCCAGAGGACAGGTGGTGCATTTTCGGACCACCTGGGCGCGCGAATTGACTGAATTGCATCGCGCCCTCAACGCAGTGCTTCCTCTGGACATCGCTTTCCTGAGCCTGGACGAGGCCCCCGCTGGGTTTCACGCCCGGTTCAGCGCTCGAAGTCGTGTGTACAGTTACACCATTTACAATCGCCCTGTTCGTGCACCGCTCGAGCGCCGTTACGCTTATCATTATGCGGTACCTCTCGACCACGAGAGGATGGCCGAAGCACTGCAGCAGACAGTGGGCACCCATGACTTCGCTACGTTCGGCTGGTCAGCGCTGGAGGCAAACACCGAGCGCACCATTCTGGCGGCTCGCTGTGTCCGCCAGGCGGATTTCATCCGGGTAGAAGTGGAGGCCAATGGTTTCCTTCGGCAGATGATGAGGAAGATGGTGGGCACGCTGATTGCAGTGGGAACGGGAGAATTGTCTGTCCAGCAATTCAGGGATATTTTGGAGGCCCGAGATCGGAGGTTATCTGCCCCGGCAGTGCCACCCTGTGGGCTCTGTCTGGAGCGGGTGAATTATTGAGGTTTGGGGCCGAGGAGTAATCATGACGAAAACGTACGCAGTCAAAGCAAGCGAGATCCAACGTGAATGGTATATTGTGGATGCGGAGGGGAAAACGCTGGGTCGCCTGGCCAGTGAGGTGGCGAAGATCTTACGTGGCAAGCACAAGCCGATCTTCTCGCCACACCTGGACACCGGTGATTTCGTGATCGTGGTCAATGCAGACAAAATCCGAGTCACAGGTCGCAAACTCAGCCAGAAGATCTATTACCGCCACTCCGGCTATCCGGGGGGTTTCAAAACGATGACGCTGGGGCGTTTGTTGCAACTGCACCCTGCGCGGGCCGTTCGTTTCGCCGTGCGCGGGATGCTGCCGGATAACAAGTTGGGTAGAGCGCTGATCAAGAAACTGAAGGTGTATGCTGGCAGCGAGCATCCTCACGCTGCCCAGAAACCGAAGGCGCTTGAGATAGGAAATCGCTAAGAAGGAACGGTTATGTCTGCCAGATATTTCTATGGAACCGGACGGCGAAAGACATCAGTGGCCCGGGTGCGTCTTTATCCAGGCACAGGCGAAATCATGGTCAACGGTAAGCCGTTGGAGGAGTACTTTCCGCGCCAGCGTGACCGAGACACCATCCTTGCTCCTCTGCGCGCTGTGTCTATGGGCGACCGCTACAACGTGATGGCCCTCGTAGAAGGGGGCGGCATCAGCGGGCAGGCAGGTGCCATCCGTCATGGCATTGCCCGAGCCCTGTTGGCTGTGGATCCCCAGTTACGCCCAACACTGCGCCAGGGTGGCTTTCTCACCCGTGACCCGCGCGTCAAGGAACGCAAGAAGCCCGGACTCAAGCGCGCCCGCAAGGCTCCCCAGTACACCAAGCGCTAATCGTCGGCTTCACGGCCAAGCCCTGCTACACCTTTGCGCATCTCGCCGAGGAATCTGTTTTGCGCTCTTGCGGAGCAGGGCTTGGGACAGAAGGGCGAAAACCATGTGGTATGTACAAGAGCCCCTTCCTGTTCCAAGGAAGGGGCTTTTGTTGCCCGGCGTTACCGAATGTACATCACAGCGACGACTACCAATCCCCACAGAATCACATCGAGCAAGAGCGGCTTGTCCTTGAAGATCAATTCCTCAGGCGCGCCGCCCTCTTGTTTGACGTGAATCAAATATAGGTAGCGGAAAAGTCCGTATACGACGAAGGGGATCGTCAGCATCATGGAGTGGTTGGCCGGCAGATTGGGTGCTGAGAAGGTGTAGAATGACCACGATACCGCGGCAGCAGTGGTGACCAAGCCAAGCATGTCTTCCAGCAAGCGCAGGTTATATTCATCAAATGTCTTGCGGTGTTCGTTGGCGTTTTCTTGAAGTAGGATCAGTTCCTCGCGGCGCTTGCCGACGGAAATGAGCAGCGCCAGAAAGCCCATGCAGAGATACATCCAGGGTGAAAAGCGTTCCGCTTTCACGATCACCACGCCTGCTGCCACCCGCAGCACAAATCCTGCGGCCACGGTCATCACATCCAAGATCACGATGTTTTTGAACCAGAATGAATAGAGCACGAGGCTGATGAAATAAGCGAGCACGATGATCCCGAAATGTCTGTCCAGCACGAAACTGGTTGGAATGCAGGCCAGGGCCAGAACGAGAGCCGCAGCGAGAGCCACCCTGGGGTCCAATTGCCCGGAGGCCAGTGGACGAAGCCTCTTCGCGGGATGTTGCCGGTCTTTTTCGACGTCCGCAAGGTCGTTGATGATATAAACGGCACTGCTGACCCCGCAGAATAGGATCATGCCGCCAATGGTCTTCAGAAGCAAAGACGGAATAAACATCTTCTGATCAAAAACCAGGGCAGCGGCAATGAAGATGTTCTTCGGCCACTGAGTGGGCCGCATGGTCTTAAGCAATGCTTTCAACATTCCGTGGTTCTCCTCGTAGATAGTGAGATGATTCCAATCATACCTGATGGAGGGCATTCCGTCAACCTTGACTTTCGCTGCAAAAGAGGCTATTCTTAGTTATCGGGTGAGAATGACGAAGCGACGTCTGGATGTGCTGACCTTCGAGCGAGGATTGGCGGAGAGCCGCGAACAAGCCCATCGCCTGGTGCTGGCCGGGGCGGTACTCGTGGACGGCAAGGTGGTGGATAAACCTGGGACCCGCGTGCCCGAGGCAGCAGAGATCACCCTCGTGGAGTCTTTGCCCTATGTCAGCCGGGGTGGGCTTAAATTAGCGGCTGCCCTGGACAAATTTGACATAAATGTCACAGGCTTGGTGGCTGCCGATATCGGTGCATCCACCGGCGGCTTCACCGATTGCCTTCTGCAGCGGGGCGCGGCCAAAGTCTACGCCATTGACGTTGGGTACGGGCAACTCGCCTGGAAATTGCGGCGTGACCCCCGCGTCGTGGTGATGGAGCGTGTTAATGCCCGCTATCTCGAAGCCCTGCCGGAGCCGGTGGACTTAGTGACCATAGATGTATCTTTCATCTCGCTGCGGCTCATCCTGCCAGTAGCCATGTGTCTGCTCGGGCCCGCGGGACAAGTCATCGCCCTGATCAAGCCCCAATTTGAAGCCGGGCGCCGGCAGGTGGGCAAGGGGGGCGTAGTGCGTGATCCAGCAGTGCACCGGGCAGTGCTCGAAGGACTACTTTCGTGGGCCATAGAGCAGGGGTTTGTTTTGCAAGGGCTCATCCCTTCGCCTGTCCTGGGCCCGGCGGGGAACCAGGAGTTCTTAGTTCACCTCGCGCGGGTGGGGGAGAGCCGTGACCCGAGGGCGCTTGTGGCGGGCTGTCTGGGTGGTGAGGAAAAACAGCCGACCACTTCACCTTGCTGAGGCATAGGAACGCCGACAAAGGGAATACAAACTACATTCATGCATCGGAGGTTGCTCTTGGATTGGAAAGTACTGCTCTCGACGTTCACAGTGCTTTTTTTAGCCGAGTTGGGAGATAAGACCCAACTGGCGGTCATCTCCCTCACTTGTCAACACCAGAAGCCGCTGGCTGTGTTTTTGGGGGCTACACTAGCCCTGGCGACAGTAACTCTCGTCGGTGTGGTGGGCGGTCAAGCGGTGGCCCAAATCGTGCCAGAGGAGAGTATGAGGCGCATCGCTGCGGCGGCGTTCGTAATACTCGGATTGCTTATGTGGTTCAAGATACTCTGACCCATTCCGCTGAGTGGCGCGTGAAGGGAGTGATGATGAAAAAAGAATGGCAGGCTGCCGGCTGGGGTCTGGTACTATTTCTGACCGGAGTGGTTTTGCTCTGTCTCGTGACTTTTCTTGGTCATTCCCGTTGGTGGGCACCGGCGATAGTGTTGGGCACACCAGTGGTGATTGGGTCACTCACTCGGGTTCACTTGAGGGGCTTCGCACCGGAGGACCGCCTGGTTACAGCATTGATTTTCGGCATCGTGGTTGTGACGGTGAACCTGATTTTGGACAGCCTGATGTGGGTGAGTATCTGCTGGTGGAACTTTCCATCCGTGCCGGGTGCAGAGTGGCCTCTGATATGGATTTCCGCACTCATTGCCTATGCAGAGATGCTGCTGGTGTCATGGATGGTGGGAGCAAGGCAGTGAGTGTTTGACTATGGGGAGAGCGGAAGTTATAATAATCGTGTAGACTTCTTTAGATTGAGTCTCAGCGAAAGCCGTGCGCCTGTAGCTCAGTGGATAGAGCCGCAGACTTCGAATCTGTGTGGTCGGGGGTTCGAGTCCCTCCAGGCGCATTGAGCACAATAATTGGTGGTCGGAGGATATCTGCCCGCTACAAACAGGTGTGAAACATGGGGAGCCAACAAGGCATAGACACAATGTGTAGTGGATACCGGAGCAATCACATTCTAACACGGCAGCCCGTTCATTGCAAGTCGGTGGATGGGCTTTCTGGTTCTTCGACTTCTGTCTTTTCGGTAGGAGGGTCAAATGCAAGTAAAGACTTTAGGGCTATTGACTTGTATGCTGGCTGTAGTTTTGCTACTACCGAGCGCGTGCGCCTCCCAATCGACGCCGACTCCAACTCCTGAGCCGCAAATACAGCTGGTGCGGGTAGTCGACGGTGATACGATAATAGTGAACATTGATGGTCGCGAGTATACCGTGCGCTACCTGGGCATCGATGCGCCAGCGCTGGATGCGCCATTTGGTGAAGAGGCCAGGCGCATTAATGCCGAGTTACTTGGACAGAGAACTATTCGCCTCGAAAGCGACGTCAGCGATACGGACAAGGAAGGACGACTGCTGCGCTATGTTTGGGCGGGTGGACTCATGGTCAATGCTGAACTGGTACAGCGAGGCTATGCACGAGTAAACCCACGTCCGCCGGATATTAAATACGAGAAGGAACTGTTTCAACGGCAAACCTGGGCGAACTCTGCGAAGCGCGGTATCTGGAAGATCCCCGGAAGTGGGTCGGTCAGCGAATGGCGGGGGGTATATATTGGCATGCCTGCTGACGATGTGCTAGCAATTCATCCCAAGAGTGAGGCAATAGGCGAACCGGAGGTGTTAGGCACTGACGCAGAGGGGTTTATTGTAAAATGGACTTACCCAGGTGCTTTTCTAATCCTCACTAGATGGAAAAAAGATGGGGTGGAGTGCTATCGTGTAAAAGAAATTCATTTGGTGCCATAGGAACCGTGCGGTGAATACACCGAAATATGTACGCAACCGACGTGAGCGGCATGCGCCGCATGGAATATAGATGCTCGCAGGGTCCAGTGAAGTCATCACCAGCTGGTAATTGCCACTTTGCGCAATAAGGAGGCAACACATGAATGGGCCAGAGCCCGTTATCGGTTTCAACGTGAAGCCGGAAATGTTAGAAGAAATAAAGACGAAAATACTTGATGAGCACGAGCAGCTGCTCGGAGTGTTCACGGCCCAGCCGCGCGCTGACCGAGGGGGCTACAAAAGCCTTCTCCGGGGTCGCCTGGTAATTACTGACAAGCGCGTGATTGTGTGGGCACGCGGTCTCGGCGGAGGCACAGAAGCCTTTTTGTACAATGACATTCTCAGCGTAGAGGGAAGCAAGGGGCTTGTGCTGGGCAAGGTCACCCTTAACCTTGGAGGAGCGAAGGAAATAATTGACAGTATGCCGAATCCGGAGGTTGATATTGCGGTCAAGATGATACGAGAGCAGATTCAGCTTGCTAGAACGCAAAGCCAATTGGAACAAGTCAGTGATGATATTCCAGCCCAAATTGAAAAACTGGCCAAATTGCGTGACGCTGGAATTCTCACAGAGGAAGAATTCAGTGCAAAGAAGGCTGAGCTGCTGGCCAGAATGTAGTCGGACTTCGGGCAGTGAGACTTCATTACGGGCCGCGCGTTGAAATCATCGCTTTCGGCTTGAATAATGCGGCAGGTTTATTCAAATGAAGCACACGAGGACCCTCGTCGCCTTGCCTCTATTGGTCAGCGCTGTTGCGACCGCCCTCATGCTGGCTCCCCTGTTCGCAGATTTTGCCCACCGCGCCGCCAACCTGGCCGGCGATGCCTCGGAGTACATCTTCCGCATCTGGTGGTTCAACCAAGCCTTATTCCGCGAAGGCGTCTCGCCCTTCTACCACCCGCGCATTTTCTACCCCTACGGCTATGCCCTGGGCCGTTCGGAGACCACCCTCGCTAATCTGACGCTGGCAACTCCACTAGCGCTCTTGGCAGGCGAAATCATAGCATACAATTCGTTGTTGGTGGCCTCCTGCGTTCTGAGCGGGTTTGGTATGTACCTGCTGGTGTACAGACTGACACGGGAACCAGTCGCCGGGCTGCTGGCGGGGCTGGCCTTCGCTTTCGCACCGACGCATCTGGCACACTTGGCCATGGGTATGATAGGCATTGCCAGCGTGCAGTGGCTCCCGTTCGCCTTTTTGGGCGTAGAGAGTATGCTGGAGCGCCGTGATGTGCGATCGGCGATCCTGACGGGGGTTTTCTACGCTTTCGCTGCCTTATCAGCCTGGTATATGGCTTTCATTGTCGGGATAGGACTGGTGTCCTATTTTCTGTTCCGATTGTGGGCACAGAGGAGGCGGTGGGATCGCACGCTGGTGATCCTGGTAGGATTGTTCGCCATCGTGGTCATCGTTTTGGTGAGCCCTGCCCTGGTGATGGCTTGGCGCACCCACTCGGAGATGACTCGTTCGATCTCCGTTGCCGATCACTGGGGCACTACTTTCCTCGATTTCGTCTATCCTAACCCTCGCCATCCGCTCTGGGGATCATTTTTCCTGGCCCGGTACGATGCATTGACCCGTCGCGGCGACGCTTACCTGGGATTGCCGGTGTTACTGCTGGCCATTGCGGGATGGTGCTTGGGCAGGCGGCGAGAAATGTGGCCCTATCTGGCAGTGGCATTCTTGGGAGGCATCTTGTCGCTGGGCTTGACGTTGCACATGGCCAACGGTCGGTTGTATATCCCGGTGCCCCAGGCCATAGAGAGAGTGTTCACCGCGGGGATGGGTATCTTATCCCGAGACCTAGCGCTCAATGCCACGGCTACCTACTGGACGTTGCGCGTACCCGGGCAGATCTATATCCCGCTGCCGGCAATGCTGGTGTATCTGTTTTTCCCCGGCGGAAATGGGATGCGTTTCTGGCATCGGTTTGCCTTATTGACGGTGTTTGGGGTTTGCGTCCTCGCGGCGGTGGGGTTGGTTTATGTCTTGCGACGGGTGGAGAGCAGACGATGGCGCTTATTGATAACGGTTCTCTGCCTGGGGATAGTGTTGTTCGACTTCGCCTGGGCACCAGGGATGTGGGGGGTGCAGTCACTGGCTCCACATCCGGCTGTGGTTTGGCTTGCTGAGCAACCGGGTGATTTCGCGATAATGAAAATGCCAGTAGAGGTGGCGCTCTGTGGGCCATCGCTCTATGAACTGGTGACCCACGGGAAGAACATGGCCTATGGCTACGGGGCATTCTTCCCGCCGGAGTGGGAGATGCGCCGTTGGGCATTGGAGCGTTTCCCAGAAGAAGTATGTCTGGAGGTGCTGCGCGCCTGGGGTGTGCGCTACATACTCTTCTACCCAGGAGAGTATCCTGCGCTGGGGCTGGGGCCAACCCCAGACTTATCGGCGGTGGCGGGATTGCGACTGGTCAGGTCTTTCGGCGACGTGGAGGTTTGGGAACTCGTCGCCCAGCAGGTGGATAGTTAGTTTTCAAATAACTGGTATTTCCTTAAAATTCTCGAAGCGCTATTGACAAGTCTGCTGGGTTGTGATAAAATATGAGCAGGCGGTTGGGAAAAAGCGAGACTTTCCAGATAGTCCGCCCACCGCAAGGCCTGAGATCGGCTCAGGCCTTTTTGTGTCTGCCGAAATGAGAATAGCACCCAATAACCAGCGTCTGTAGGAGAATTGCCCCCAGATTTCGCAACAGTTCTGAACAAGCCTTCCACTGTCCTTGACGTCTGCTCTGATCTGCGATAATATGATAACCAGAATATATTTCTCCTGAATAAGGGCAATAGTTCCACTACTGCATCCCCAGGCAACGACCAGGGAGAGTAGGGTTTATTGTGTGCCACAGGAGCACCGCATAAACGCGGGCAGGAGGAAAAGATGCAGCGCCTGTGGTTTGTTGGGGGCCTGATCATCGTTGCCCTCGTCGCTGCCTCCCTTGCTCCCTTAACTCCTTCGACCATCGCCCAATCGCTCATCGGGACTGTGAACGTGGGCGACAATCCCGGTGCGACGGTCGCCGATCCGCTTCGCAACCTCGTCTATGTCGTCTGTGAGTATGACGACACCATCTACGTGTTGGACGGCAATTCCAATACCGTCGTCCGCACCATTCCTCTGCCCTACAACATTTCTGGAGCGGCTCTGGACCCCATTGCCAACCGCCTATATGTGGCGTCGTGCAGCCCAATTCACGTGCTCGATGCGGCCACTGGCAATGAGGTGGGAGCGATCAACGAGTGCGTGTTCCACCCGGAGGAGTTGGCAATTGATCCAGGTCGGCATCGACTGTTGGTCAGTGACGAGAGCGGGCTTATTGGTGTGTCAGACTACGTTAACATCTACGATACGAGGACCCTCCAGAGAGTGGCTCGAGTCGAAATCGGTTACAGTACCGTTTTTCGCGACGTGGCCGTAGCAGTGAATGCGGTAAGCGGCATGGGCTACGCGTCATACGACGCTCAGCCCAACTTGGTTTTCTTTGATGTGATGACCGGTGAGATTAGACACCAGGTGCGCGACATCTCGGCCACGCACGGTGTCGCTGCTGATCCGGTGCTCAACCGCGTGTACGTCCGTTGCCTGAATGAGATCGCCGTGTTCGATGGCACCACAGCGGCTCGCGTGGGCTCGATCCCTGTAGCGGGCATCATCGGACTGAACTGTGGTGCGAGGCGGGTTTACAGTTGGAAGTCACAGGACATGCGAGTTTTCGATGCCAACACACTCACTGCAGTGGGCACTGTGCGGGTGCCAGGGACGGGTTATGCGGGAACTATGCCAGCATTGGCGTGTTGGAGGCGCTGGGGCGGGTCTATTGCCCGATGACGTACGACGATAAGGTGGCGGTGATACAAGACGTCGCCGCCGTGACCACACCTACTACAGGCCCGCCTGGCACGGCTACTCCAACCTGCACACCCACCCGTACCGCTACCCCAGGCCCCTCGCCCACGCCCACTCGCACCCGTCCGCCAGGCGCAGCCGAGATGTTCTTGCCCATCATCCGCAAGGGATTTCCGCTGCCTACTCCCACCCCCACTCGCACTATCACGCCCGAGTGGCACGGGCGACCCAACGATGGCCTGTGGCGCGGCCAGACCACTACCACCGGCCACCCCGACCACCCTCAAACCATCGCTTTCGAGACCGCCAGCGGCGGCTCGAAGATCCGCGCCGGGATGGACTTGGTGACGTACGTCTATGAGTCCAATTCCTGGATTTGCTACGGCACAGCCACTTGGGAGATCGCCAATGCCGTTCCGATTGGCACGGATGGGACGTTCACTTTCTCCCGCACCTACCTGGATGGCAACATCTCGGGCACAGGGCGCTTCGTCTCGCCCACTCGAGCGGAAGGGACCTATGCCACGAACATACTCTACGGTGTCTGCGGCAACATTTACAACACGGGCACATGGTGGGCGACGTGGCAGGGTGCAGCCGGGGAGGATACGGATGTGGTAAGTGGGGGAGAATTAGGTCTGGAGATGCGCGTGGAGTAAGAAAAACAGGTGCAAAAGCCCCCACAGGTTCCCAAAACCTGCGGGAGGGTGCTGCAGCAGTGGACAGAAAAGGGGCCTAGCGACCGCATCGCCAGGCCCCTTGCTCATTGCTCCACTACCGGATCTGCACCCAGGGCTGCATCATCTGCGCCAGCCAGTTGCAGTATGGCACCGAGCGAAGGATTTCGTTCCCGCCTACTACCAGGCCATCGAGCATCTGTTCGAGCTGTAGCCTCAAGCGTGCCCCCGCAGGTGCACGCAGATGGATCACGAGGGTGGCCCGCTCGTTGGGCAACATAGGTACGCCCACGATGCTGGCGGGCAGGGCTATGACTCGCAACGTCCCATCGGCCTGCAATTCCATGTTCTCCAGGCTCGTCCACCGCCCAGCCAACTCCCCTGGCTCGATAATGACTGCTACGCTGTCGAGGACCTCACCGATGAAGTTCAGGTTCATAGCGCGTTCCACGCCCCCGTTCACCACGGAGAGAGAGAATGCCTCTTCGTAGAAGCCGGTCGCCACCTGACCGCATTCGATGGGTATCTCGCCGGCCACGACGATGACGTTGTGGATGGCTGCGTTGTTGGAACATGGCACCAGGCGCTGGCCATAACCTCCAGGCAGCGGGTCATATTCTGCATCTATCAGGCCCATGATGCAGAAGTGCCCTGTCACCTGCGGCACATCCCACGGGATCACTACAATCCGCGTTTCTCCGACGCGGAAGAGAGGGATGATCTGCTCGCCGACGTAGGTCGTGTCCTCCGGGTAGCGTAGGCCCATCGCCGCCAATGCCATCTCCGCCCAGACGCGCACGTTAGTAGCGTCGTGGGGCCCAAGATTGCGCACTCGCAAGTAGATGTAATTCCGCTGCCCTGGCTGTGGATACTGGTATTCCGTCCCATTGTCCTGGATGCGGCGCACCCACACATCCGGGCTCGACCACCAGGGTTCAGGTTGACATACACTGCCGTCATCGTCTTCCCGGTCTCGGATCATGAGGTCGTATCCTGGCGGCAGAGGTGGTGAGTAGTCCTTGTGAATAATGGGCAGGAACACGAAGAAAGGACCTGGCGTACGGGTGACGGAGGGCGTTACGCTGGGGGTCGGTGTGAGAAGCGCTGTCTCCGTGGGTGTGGGCGAATGGCTTGGCGACGGAGTAGCAGTTGGCGTCAGCGTTTCACTGAGCGTGGGCGTTGGTGTTGCGGTCTCGGTTGGTGTTGGAGTGTCCGTCGGCACTGGGGTCCATGCGATACATTCTTCTGGCCAGTTGTACCCAGAGAACCACAGACCGCCCGGCAACTCGACATAATCCCATCCGGCACCATAGCGGTCTATGGCCCACAGATCTATCTGCAGGCTCCCGCATTCCCACCAGTTGATGTCGGTCCAATCGGTAAGGCGGCGCAGGTCAAAGACGAGTTCGACGGCGAACTGCCCAGGTCCCAAGTACAGGGAAGGTCGCGCTTCCCAGGCCCACTGTTCTGTGCTGCGGTAATTGGTGCGGATGCTGAGACATGGCGGATCGTTATCGAGATCACCGTAGCCGTAAGGGGAGACGGCAGACTGGACAACGAGGGGGATGTTGACGGGGCCGGTGTCGGACGACCGCTCGCCGCGGAAGGTGAGGAACCAGGGCTCCGTATTGGAGAACTGGACGCTGATGCGTACGCCCCGAATTGTGGGCGGGGGTAACTGACCCTCATACCAGCGCCCTGTCTCCACCCAGTAACAACCTGGCGGCGGTGGCTCAGCGATCGCGACCTGAGGCCCCAGGAGGGCCATCCAAAAAGCCGTCAGGACCACGCCGATTATGCGCGATCCTCGCATTCCCATTTGTCCTTCCTCCTCCCTGGGCGCCCAGGTGGTACCTCTCTAATGTGAATACCGTAATCGGGAGCTTCGTAGATATTATACCATATATTCTATCGGATGTCCACTCTCTTTCCGCTCCAGAAAAGGGAAATTTTTGACGGCGACCGAGGGCCAACGTATAATCTGGGTCGCCAGCAAAATTCTTTGCTCTCAGACCACTTGGCCGGGATAAGCGTTCAAACGCTTACTACGAGGGGAGAATGAATATGGAAATTCAGGTCCTGGTGGCCTACGCGACCAAGTATGGTGCCACGGCGGAGATTGCCGAGAAGATCGGTCAGGTGCTTCGTCAAGCGGGTTTTCACACCGATGTGTTGTCTGCAGATCGCGTCGGCGACCTGGCCGCCTACCGGGCAGTTGTGCTGGGAAGTGCAGTGTACATGGGCCAATGGCGCAAGGAAGCGGCTAACTTTCTGGAAAACAATGAGAAGATGCTATCCGAGCGGCCGGTGTGGCTTTTTTCCAGTGGGCCCACCGGCAAGGGAGACCCGGTACAGTTGGTGAAGGGCTGGCGTTTCCCTGAGGCGCTGCAACCCGTTGCTGACCGCATCCGACCCCGCGACGTTGCCCTCTTCCATGGCAGGCTGGATATGAACAAACTCAGTCTGGCTGAGAAACTGATCGTTAAGGGTATCAAGGCACCGGTGGGCGACTTTCGGGATTGGGATGCCATCATTTCTTGGGCTGCGGGCATCGCGGATGCGCTTAGGGGGGCGTTCTCGTAACCCTTGGCGATGCGAAAGCACGCAGAACCTATATTTCTTCCCACACCATTGCCAGTGCCTCGCGGCGGAAACCGAGTGATTCGAGGAGGGTTGCGGCACTACTATCCAGCACTGGCTGACCATCCCACATCGTCAGAGTAATGCGTCGTGGCCGTGAGGCCAGGCCGCCGGGTGCGGTCAGATGTTCGATGCACAGTCTCATCGCCCGACCTATCACCGCCTCTTCGATGCCCGGCATTGTAGTCACTCTCTCTGCATTCTCTAGCAGCAGGATAGGCTGGCCGCGCCGCAACACGAGGTAGGTGGAAGGCAGGCGGGCGAAGCGCATCGGGTTGCGCTCCGGTGGCAGGGCAGCACCTGTCTCTGCCAGCGCCGGGCCGAACGGATTCGCTGGATCGGTCGCGTTCAGTAACACTAACTCTTCTGACCCTCCAGCCTCCGGCGCGTTCCACTGCCGTAGTCGCTCTACTGCCTCGGGCAAAGCGAATTGCACCCCTGGCAACCCGCGCACGAAATAGCCTCGTCGCACCTCCCCGCGCATCTCCATGAGCAAGAATTGCGGGTACAGCGCTGTCCAATCCCATGAGCCCTCTTCGTTCGCCAGGCTCTCGCGGGTAACGATGCCATAGCGGGCCAATAATTGCCTGGCCTGGCGCCACACCCGCTCTTCGGGCGACGCGTCTTTCCCCCACACGCCGAGGCGATGCACCAGCGACCAACGGCCGCTCCAGCGGGGTACCACTTGGGTGCGCCGGGCAGCGGCGCGCTTAGCAGCGTAGTAGCGTTCTCGCGTCAGTGGGCGGGGCTCGCGACGGGCGCGCCACTCGGCCAGTTCTTCTTCCAACGAACTCAGCGGGCGACGCTCACCCGCCTCCCCAGCGGAGCCGTGAGCCAAAACCTCGCGCATGGCCGTCAGCGTGTCGTTGGTGACGATGCCAGCCATCACCAGTTCCACCAACGCCTTGCTCAGGGTCTCGGCTTTCAGCCCGAGGCCCGCCTGCAAATCGGTGGTGAAGCACGCTCCCTCCGCCTTGAGGAAATCCCAGACGGCGCGGGCGTGATCACTCAGTTCGGCAATGGCCTCGGGGTCTGGTTCCGGCTGCAGGAAATAGGCCCCCTCGCCGCGGAAAAGGAAGCGAATGCGACTCCGGCGGGGGTCCTTGCCGCCCGAACCCACCCACACTACCTCTCCGCGTTGGCAGAGTTCTTCTAAATCGGCGGGATTGAAGTCCCATAAACGGTAGCGCAGTAGGTCCCGTTCCCACACCAGGCCGGGAGCAGGTGCGCCGCGGAGTTGTTGCAATATGCTGGTGAGGCCCCCCATCCCAGACAAGCGTTCTGCGGGGTGACATTTCTGCCAGCGAGTTAAGAAATCGGCGTAGGCGAAGAGGGAAACCGGCTGGATCTCTTTTCGCAGTAAGGTCAGCGTCTGGCGATGAATGCGCTCCAGGTTGCGCCGGTCGCACCATTGGACCTCCGTCGCTCCTGGCGTCAATCGCCCGGAGACCACATCGCCCGCCTCCACCATCGCTTTCAAGGCTTCATCCAGCCATTCGCCGGGGAAGCCGTAGCGCCCCTGGATCTCAGCGCGGGTCAGTGGGCCGTGGTTCTGGAGATAACGGCGCAGAATAGTCCAACAGGCCTCTTCGAGCGGGTGCTGCGGCCGGAGCAAATCAGCGGGCAGGGGGACGGGTGGGATCGGCGGTAGCCCGAAGGCGTCGCGATAGAGGGCGTAGCGCTCCGATGCAATCCATCGCCGACAAGGGCCATCGGGGGTGGCTATTTCCACTTGGAGAGCGCGATGGCTGTCGGCGAGCCCCTCGAGCCAGGTTCGGGCATCCTCGGAGCAGCGGGCTGCGATTTCCTCCGTCGTCAGGTCGCCTGCTTCGTAGAGAAGGATCGCCAGTTCATCGGGTGTGCGGGCGCGATAACCTTCCTCGATGCGCTGGAGTTGGCGGTCCACAATCTGGACGGCCTCTGGTTTGAGCAAATCGGGCAAGGCTGCCTCATCGAGCAGTTGCGCCAACATCTCGCGGCTGAGGGATAGGGTTGCCATCTGCCGCTCCGCCTTGGGCATATCCCACTCATACATATAAACAGCTGTGAAGTCGAAGAGCAGCCCTTGGGCCACGGGCGATGGCACTATGGTCTCGGCGGTTACCACCCGGATATCGCCCGACTGGATTTTGCCCAGCACCTCCTCCAGATGTGCCAGATCAAGCACATCGCGCAGGACATCGCGATAGGTTTCGGCGATGATGGGAAAGTCCGGGAAGCCCTTGGTCACGGCGAGCAGGTCCTTCGCCCGCAGCCGTTGCAGCCAGAAAGGTGTGCGTTTGCGTCTGCCCCCAGCGGTGGGGAGGAGCAAGGCCCGGGCGGCATTCATGCGAAATTGCGCCCCGAACAACGCTGAGTTGGGCAACTCGGCCAACAAACGTTCGCGGACCTCCTTGGGCCCCATCTCGCGCACCAGATTGACGGGTGGTTCGCCGTCAGCGTCCAGGAAACGGAATAGGATACCATCGTCGTTGACTTGTACTTCCACATCGCGACCAGTGCGCTCGCGCAGGGCGTGGGCCAGGGACAGCGCCCAAGGGCTGTTCACTCGTGCCCCGAAGCAGGAGTGGATGACCATGCGCAAATCGCCCAGGGCATCGGTGAAGGTCTCCACAATGATGGTCTGATCCGATGAGATTGCGCCCAGCACATCCAATTGGTGTTTTACATAACGTAGGAGAGTGTAGCCCGAGTTCTCGTCGAGTTTGTACTGTTGTTGGAGAAAGTCCAGGATGGCTTGGGCTTCCTCTGGCCAGGGGGCTTCGGGGTCATCGGGCAAAGGCGGCAGGTCGCGCACTCGCTCGGCCAGTTCTCGCCGGAAACGACCCACGAGCATCCCCAGATGATAGTCGCGGCGGGGGAGATCGCCCCTCCAGAAGGGCATGCGGGGCATAGCGCCGGTCGCGTCGGCCACAATCACCCGATCCTGCGTGATCTCGATCACCCGCCAGGTGTTCGCTCCCAGGGTGAATACATCGCCCGGGCGAGTTTCGTAGACGAATTCTTCGTCCAGTTCGCCGATCTTGGTCTTGCCATCGGGCAGGTAAGCGCCGAACGCGCCTCGGTCTGGGATGGTGCCGCCGTTGCGGATGGCCAATAGCCGGCTGCCAGGCAGGGCGGCCAGCCGGTTATACACTCGATCCCAAGCGATGCGGGGTCTCAGTTCGCGGGCCACGGTGCTCGGGTATTTGCCCGAGAGCATATCCAGCACCGAGTGATAGAGGTCTGGGGTGAGTTTCTGGTAGGCGTAAGACTGGCGCACGACTTCGTAGAGTTCGTTCGCCTCCCAGTCCTGCACAGAGACAGCAGCCACGATCTGCTGGGCCAGCACATCCAGGCAGTTTTGCGGAGTGTACGTCGGTTCGACGTCGCCATCCAGTATAGCGCGGGTTACTGCCGCCGCTTCCACCAAATCCTCGCGGTGCGTGGCGAAAATGCGGCCCACGCTGGTCTGGCCTACCAAGTGCCCAGATCGCCCGATGCGCTGCAAGCCCCGGGCAACTCCCTTGGGCGATTGCAGTTGCACCACCAAATCCACCGAGCCGATGTCTATTCCCAGTTCCAGGCTGCTTGTGCCCACCAGTGCAGGCAGCCTGCCTTCCTTCAGCGCGTGTTCCATTTCCAGGCGCGCCGTCTTGGAGATGCTGCCATGATGTGCGCGGAATGGCCCGCCCACTGCCCCCGTGCCGAAGAACCCTGCCCCTTTGGGCACACCGCCGGGAGCCAGTGCCTCGGTTGTGCCTGGGGGCAGTTCCTCTCGTTCCTCGACGGCATACTGCTCATTCAGTCGGTCGGCGGTGCGTTCGGCTTGGCGACGGCTATTGGCGAAGATCAGTGTGGTGCGGTGGCGACGTATTAGATCCAGCACTCGGGGGATGGCGGCTGCCCACAGCGACCCACCGGGCAGGTCGCGGAAATCGCGGGCCACGGTGATCACCTGCAAGTCGAGTGGTTTAATCAGCCCGGCGTCCACGATCGTGACGGGGCGCGGCTCCAGCCGCCGTTCACCATCCGCGGATGTAACCCATTCCTGACCGCCTAAGAACCGCGCTACCTCTTCCAGCGGTCGTTGCGTGGCCGAGAGGCCGATGCGTTGGATGGGATGGCTCGCCAGGTGGGCCAACAACTCGACGCTCAGAGAAAGGTGCACTCCGCGCTTGTTGCCGCAAAGGGTGTGGATCTCGTCCACGATGAGGGTGCGCACCTGACGCAGCATCCCCCGCGCTTGGGGGCTGGTGAGGATGAGGTACAGTGACTCGGGTGTGGTGATGAGGATATGGGGTGGCTGCCGGACCATACGCATCCGCGCCGAGGCTGGCGTGTCGCCGGTGCGTACTGCCACCCGCAGCGGGTGGAGGGGCGTGCCCATCTCCTTCGCCACTCGGCGGATGCCCGCCAATGGTGCACGCAGGTTGCGCTCGATGTCATTGTTCAGCGCCTTGAGTGGCGAGACGTAGAGCAGTTCGACCCCCTCTGGCTCCTCTCCGGCAGCCATCTTCTCGTAGAGAGCATTGATACCCCACAGGAAAGCGGCCAGGGTCTTGCCGGAGCCGGTGGGCGAGAGGATCAAGGTGTGCTCACCACGCTGGATGGGCGGCCAGCCCAGCGCTTGGGGTGGCGTGGGCTGGCGGAAGGTCTCCGCGAACCATGCCCGGACAGCGGGCATGAAAGCGCTTAGTGGGTCAGACATTGTCTCCCCTGTTAGCACACATGTTCGGATGCTATTATAGCACACCTTTGCGCAGGCGCAAAAGGGCACCGTAGCCAAGGCGCTGACGGACTCGGTTTTGAACTCGCGAACGACCGGCTGTTATTATTAGTATTAATATGCTGCTGCTGTTGCGGTGTGAACTTAGATCTGTGCACCAGCAGCAGCAATAATAATCAATATTCGGACACCGGCGTCGTCATCCGTGTCGTCACGGATGTCCGCGAACCCCGGTCACTCGTGTCCGGTCTGTGGAATACCGGTCTGAAAGGTCCCCGACTGGGGCTGTGACTGCGATTCCCTTCCCCATAGGTTGGGAATTGGCCCAATGAGATGAAGAGTCGGGGTTCACAAAATATCCCTTGCGAGTCCTCGACCGGAGTGCGTCCGGGGTCGCAAATGGTGCCCTTCGGGGCGTGCTCGGGTGAGCCGAGGGCTATATAGTCCGCCTGATGCGGAGATCAAGGGAGCAGGATGGGTGCGATGTCCTCTGTGCTGTAGACGGCGAAATCCCGTTCCGGGCCCCACAGGTAGAGAGCCGGGCCGACGATGGCTATCTGGTCTCCGTGGTTAGAGTCGAGGGGCACTTCATCTGCTTTTGTGCCATCACGCGCATCCACTGCCACCAGCATTGCCCCCTCGTCTGTCTCGGCAATCGTGAAGACAAGGCCATTGGCCACGGCCAGACACGGACGGGAAGTGGGCAGCGGCCATTGCACCTCCCAACGCAGCGTCCCATCGGCTGCATCAAACGCCTGGAGGCGATCGGTGATGCGCACGAAGACCATCCCATAGGCAACAGCCATACCTGAATTGGCAGGGGATGCCAGCGGCGGATATTTGTACGCCTCCTGTGTCCAGATGACCTCGCCTGTCACCTTGTCCAATGCCATCAGACCATTCGCCATCGCCAAGTAAAGCCGCTCTGCATCCTGCGCGGCGAAGGTGAGCGCCCACTCGGTAGACTCACCGGCGGGCGGGAGGTCGCGCTCCCATTGCAGCATGCCCATCACCGGGTCTACCACCTTGACCTGCGTGCCACCAGAAGGCTGGCAGTTAAGCAGGTAGATGCGCATCTCGTCTTGTAGGACGTAGAAGGGATACTCGTCCTTGCCGGTGTCCCACATCCAATAGGATCTGCCGGAGCGTATCTCCAGGCTGGCGGTCAGGTTGCGGTCCAACAATATCATGGTCCCGTGGGCCAATGAGGTGAAGTAACTGCGGTCGTCGAGGCTGGGCAGGAGCCAGAGTACTGCACCATTCACCGCATCGTACACCCGCAACTGCGAGGTCGTTGTGCCAGGTGCACCGTGAGCATACGTGAAATTGATGGCCAGCATATCCTTTGAGAGGGCTAAAGATCCGGTTACCGGCCCTAAATTCGGTACTTCCAGATCGAACACGCTTTGTTCCCAGAGGATGTCCCCTGTGTTCTGATCTGCACAGTACACTTTGCCCTGGTCGGTCAGGAGGTATAACTTCCCGTTTGCGCCGGCGAGGGCTACAACCAGCGCTTTCCCCTCTTCACGCGGCCAAGCCCAGACCTGGCGCAGCGGGGCGCGGATAAGCGACCCCGGATTCAAGTGGTTCGTCTGTCCCAGGCCGTCGCTGTTGGGCCAGGCATCGGCGTTGGGATCCGGTGGGGCTATGGTTGGGGCCGGCGTAAGAGTGAGCGTGGGAAGCGGGGTGGGCGTAGATGGCGGGGCCGGGGAGCACCCCCAGGCCAGCGCGGCTATCGCCAGGAGCGCGAGCAAGGTCACGATGAGTGATGGATACTTGGGCATTGTATGGGTGAAACCTCCAGCGCAAAGTGAGTTTATTTTATCCGCGAGGCGGGTTTTCGGCAAGCAGGATAGGAGCGAGGATAGATGCAAGTACTCAGTGATTGGGGGGCTGGGGCGGACTGTCGCCTGCCCCAGCCCGAGTCCGACTACGGATAGTTGCGCAGCACCAGCGGCAGGCGGACTTGGAATGGCATGCTTGGCACACCTACCTCATATCCAAACCAATAGCCCAAGCCGACCCCATGATGGGCGCTGGTCGAGGCTCCGATGGCCGATAATGCCCCTGTTCCCATCGAGTATACTCGTCGTACATCTCTGGAAGTGTTCTCCATTGTACCTGGCCGGATTGCACGTAAGGCTGAATACTCTGTAACCATCTCTCCAAGAGCATTATGTCCAAAGGCGAGCCCAGACTCCAGGAGACGTAGTAGATGTTGACCTGATCTGGTTCAGCGTACGATAACGCCTCTTCCAACTGCCGGATGAAAGTATCAATATCCTCCTGCGTGAACTCACATTTGGTCACAGAGCGTTGAGGGGAAGAGGCCTCCTCTTGCATACAGGCAAGCCCTCCACTGGACGGCAGGAGGGCTAGCCTTCCATTGGGATCGTGGGTCAACCAGTCGCTGCCGCTGTTCATCCGCCAGGGGTGGATGCGGTCTCTGAGATCAGTTGGGAAGGGTTGGTGACAGGCGGCCGGATTGAGGCAATTGCGGAATTGCGGAGGACGCTTTTCCGGTGGCAGGGACATCACAGCATAGGCTACCTGGCCGCTGGTGAAGAGATAGCCCGCGTCGGCGGCCGCGGTCACCCAGTCGCAATGGGAGACTATGCCAGAGACGTGCCGCACGGTCACGCCCAGCGATTCCAGTTGCTCTTTCCGCGCCCGCAGGTCGGCGGCAAAGCGGCTGCAGTCATAATTCCTCTCCCCGCCGATATCGGCATGGACACCAATGCCATGCCCGCGTTGTTCCATCTCCTTGAGGACGTTATCATTCCAACGCAGACAGCCGTCGGTGAACTCTTTGCTCTCCAGTGTCAGGCGCGCCCCGTAACGTTCAAAAAGGTCAGCGTATTCCCGCACATGCGTTGCATGGGCATTGAATCGAGCCTGATTCTCACCATCCGGCCAGCCCTCCAGATGCACCATGATTCCCAAGTACAGAACTGCTTGACCCTCGGAGGGCGCAGAAACCGTCGCAGTCGGCGCCTGTACCGGCGTGGTAGCCTGTGCGGCACAGTCTGCCGGGCAGTTGCGGGGATTCTCCGGCCCATTGCAAACCCCATCCCCACAGCGAGCACGAGGTGAAAATGTTTGCGTCTCTGAAATGGTTGGGAGTGGGGTGGGGGGTGATGTGGTTGGAGATATGGCCGGTAGCGCACAAGCGGTTATTAGCATAATGAGGATGAAGAGGGGCAATGTGCACTTCCACGGCTTGGCAAACATAGGGTTGGACCTCTTTGAGACGTTGGGCTGAGACGTCGCTTGTTTGCTTGAGTACTGCCGCCCAACGGCCTGCGCTTCACCTGCGCCGCGAAGCGCAGCGGAGGCGGGCAGCTGCAGCGGGTGTTAGGCGGCTCTTTGAGGATGTATCCAAACTTCATGCTGGCGCAGGAGCCCTCTCCGTCAGGACCAAATTAACGACAGGAAGAGCTCTCAACTCCAATTTTGATAGATCAATAAATTTGCTGGCATCCTCAATCTCAATCCCAATAACACGATTGTGCTCATCAAAGTCCAGCACAACCCCTGGTGCGATCTCCTCTGACTCGGTACTTACTCCTTCAATCAATTTGATATACAACATGTCGGTTTCAGGATAGTATTCGAAAATCATCGTCCCCTCTCCATCAAGGCTTGAAGCGACGGTCGAAAAAAGCGTTATGCACGGTCTCTCCATCTGGTTCCGTCACGACCCGTAGATACTTGTCCATCTGGGCAACATATCCCCAATAACGGATGCGTCCGTTGGCCTGCACTTCGGTGCGCATGGGATTCTTTAGAACGTGTTCAATCCACTCCATCTTGAGATAGGGTCGACGAGCCATAACGCTTCTGCTGTTAGGTGCGCTCATGTTCATAACCCATATCTGGCGGCAGGTTCTCCTGCGCAGCAGCTTGCATAGACAACTTGTCACAGCGCTCGTTTTCAGGATTCCCATTATGACCACGTATCCAAACAAATTCAACATCATGTTGCTCACATAAATTTAGAAGCTTATCCCACAGGTCCGCATTCAAGGCCTTTTCTCTCTTATTCCTACGCCAACCATTCGATTTCCAGCGTTTTGCCCACCCCTCCATCATGGCATCAGCCAAATACTGCGAGTCTGTGTATAGGGTTACCTTACACCTTTCTTTGAGCGCACTTAACCCGACTATAGCTGCCATTATTTCCATGCGATTATTAGTTGTCAATCGAAAGCCGCCCGACAGCTCTTTCCGATGTTTGCCATATAGCAATACAACCCCATATCCACCAGGGCCAGGATTACCCAAGCAAGCACCGTCTGTGTAAATCACTACTCGTTTTAGTTCCTTGTTCATTTTGACTGGTAAAACATCTTCAGACAACAACACCGTTTTCCTTAAAGTGATTTATCAGCTGGTATATCCGCTCAATATATTTTACGAATTGCCCAAGATTTGCAAGTATAACGCCCTTGTCCAAATCGGGCACGATTTGAGGATGACCAATCTCGTTTCTCGTAATTCTACAGAATTGAAACATTCCCCCAATAATAACATCCAGGTCTTGGGACAGGATGCCGCTTGGTTTGCTCCTGCAACTTTGGTATGACCTTATGAACTCGTCATATTTTCTGGATATAAAGCGCCCATTCACTCTTGACAGAAACTGCTGTCTACTAGAATCATCCTGGATGGCGTCCCCGTATGTATGTATGAGTAGATTAATCGCACGCTCAGAGGCTGCACCTAGCATGAATGCTGCTGCTAGCAAAGCATCAGAACGCACACATCTAATGGACTCATCGATAAACCGTACAATCACGGGGTCGCAATCGGGCACGCGCTCTTGTATTGTCTGGGGGAACTTATCTATTTCGAATGGTAACGCTTGGCCAGGAATTGCTCCCCCTGTCTCGATTGCGCTCTTCATCTCAGCAAGGAGAGTCTTCAGGGGGGAGTCTCTTCCCCCAAGAACGATTTTGCCGCTATTGTAAACACTCACATAGGCGGTTGTTGCCCCGCTTCTGACGGTTATTTTGTCACAGTATTGCTCTTCTTCGACAGAGAATTCGAGTTTTTGTCTTTCAAGAAACGATACCACACTTTGAAATATGCTTGGTTCACCGACAGGCATTGTATCTCATCTCCATAGGAGAACTGACGAGCGCGCCTAACGGGATGCCGCTCAGCCGCGCCGCCGAAGGCGGCGTCGGCTGGAGCGAGGGGTTGGGCGGCCCCACATTGGCCTTAGGCAACCGGTGATGCTATATCGTTGGGGTTTGCCAGGACCTCTCAGCGCGATTTGATGTATTGCCCTGTCGTAGCATCATAAACATCGAAGTGGCCAAAGGATGTCTCAGCCAGCCAGAGCAATGAATAGCGCCCCAATTCAGCGTCTACATCTTCAAATAGATCGCTCGTTCTGAGTTCCAGACCTACCGATTGCAACTTGCGAAATTGTATCTCCGTTGAATCAACCCACCCTTCCAAAGCAAATAACTCGTCCGGTCGGATCGTCGCTATGTCGGATTTCACCAGTCTTGCCTTCCCCCCTTCCACATAGTATACGTTGGCTGTCGAGGACGTCTCATCTTTGGCGAAAATGACGACCCAGTGTGCCTGGTGCCCATCCGACCCAATACCGGGATCTTCCTCAACATCAAAAGGGGAACATCCCACATTGCAGAATTGCGACCAGCGGCCAACGAATGCCAGCCTCGCCGTAGCTTTCCACTCAGCCGGTAGGGCAGCATAAGCCAATGCAACCGCTTCTTTGGCACTCAACCGTTGCCCGGAAACAGATTGCACAGAGGATGTTAGCGTGGCCGGAGGAGGAGTTCCTCTGGATGGTAGATTAGAAGGCCGACCAGCACAGGCCGTCGCAATGAAGACCAACGCCAATAAGGTAAAGAAAGTTTGGGAACGCATTCAGTCCTCCTTAAAGGTACTACCCGTGATTTTTCCAGCAGATAAGCCGCCCAACTATATTTTCAACCGAAACGGCTTAAAATACATTTAGGGCGCGACGGTTTAACTATCCGAAAGCCGTTGTTAAACCGTCGGCTTAACCGCATCAAAAGCCGCAAATCGACATCTATACTATAAAATAAGTCATGGTGTTTGTCAAACCGAGGTCATCGCTGATGCGCTAATGCCAAGAGTTGAAAAGGAGTCAAGTATGGCCTCCTCGCCGTTTCTCAATCGGGTTCGTCAGGTGATGCGGCTCAAGCACATGAGCCTCAGCACAGAAGACTCGTATCTCTACTATATCAAACAGTTCATCCTCTTTCACAACAAACGTCATCCCAAAGACATGGGCGCTGACGGAATCCGCTTTCCGGCGGTCATCGTTCTGCCGAGCTGCGCACAGGCGTCATTCGCTGACACCGCCTTCACGGAGACGACATCCAACACGCGGTCAAACAAGCCATTCGCAAGGCAGGCATCGCCAAACACGGCCGTAGTTACACCTTCCGCCACGGTTTCGCCCTCCACCTTCTGTAGGGGCGAAGCGGCGCTTCGCCCCTACGATATCCGCATCGTGCAGGAATGGGACCGCAAGGATGTGCACACCATCATGATACACTCGCGTGCTGAATCGCGATGGCCTGGCGCTGCGCAGCCCGCTGGATTAGAACTTTTGTTTTTCAGCGTGCTCTGTGGTATATTTCGCGTCAGGAGGATGAAGATGCGAGAAGTACTCTTCGTTCACCAGTTGCCGAGTGGTCAGGTCATCCGCGTGGTCAAGGGCGACCTGACGGAAGAGCGGGTGGATGCCATCGTCAACGCCGCCAACGAGCATCTGGCTCACGGTGGCGGGGTGGCCGGGGCGATCGTGCGCAAGGGCGGGCCCGAGATCCAAGAGGAGAGCAACCGCTGGGTGGCCCAACATGGTCCGGTGCGCACCGGCACGGCGGCCATCACCGGGGCCGGGCGACTGCCGGCCCGATACATCATCCACGCCGTCGGGCCGGTGTGGGGGACGGGGGATGAGAAGGCCAAACTGGCCAGCGCGGTGCGCAGCGCTCTGCAAATGGCGGAGGATCACCGCCTTGCCAGCATCTCTATGCCGGGCATCTCCTCTGGCATCTTCGGCTTCCCGAAGGACCTTTGCGCCGAAGTGATGTTCGACGCCGTCCTCGAGTTCCTCGCTGAGCACCCCCAGACCATACGCGAGATCAACTTCTGCAATATAGACGAACAGACGGCCAAGGTCTTCGCCGCCGAAGCGCGGAAAAGGTTTAAGGGCGTGGAATAGCCGGGCTGGCGCTCAATACGTCGGCTCGCGGGATAAGACCATCAGCGCCAGGGCCAGGGCGCGCCCGGCCTGTCCGAGTTTCTGGGGGTCTATGTTCTCGGGGGTGTCCTCGGGGGTGTGAGAGAGATACACACTGCCATCCCAGGTGAGCCTTACCCAGGGGAGGTTCTTGTCCGCCCTGGGCGGTGTGAACCCAGTGCCCAGGGTGCTGATATTCACTCCCGCCCGCTTGCCCACGGTGCGGAAAAAGCCGGTCAGGCGGTCGCTGGTGCTCTCTTGCAAGTGGATCCCGTTGCCTGTGCCACTGCCAATCCCAACTAGGTCCAGCACGGCGATGATGCCATACGACTCGATGAACCCGGGACGCGCTCTCAAGAAATGGTCCACCCTGGGCTCCAAATGTCGCTCTGAACCGCCCCAGGCGACGAAGATCACCGTGCGCTTGGGACGGAAGTCCAGGTCTTTCCACAGCCGTGCGATCTCTAACATCACCGCCACACTGCTGGCGCTATCGTTCGCCCCAGGATAGAGGACGCCATCTATTCTGCGGCCCAGTCCATCGTAGGGGGCCAGCACGATGATCGCTTCGTCGTCCAGGGCTGTGTCTGTGCCGGGGATGAATCCTAACACGTTTATCACCGGGACGCTTCGCTTCTCACTCTCGATAGAAACGCGGGCTCGCGCCCCGGTGTGCATAGAAAATCCCTGACCGGCGCTCAATTGCTGCCAGGTTTGTTGCAGCTCTCGGAATGTGTAGCCGCTGTCCTTCAGGATCGCATCCGCCACTTCGGGAGTGATGTAGAGATAGGGCACGTCGGCATTTGTGCCGGACTGTGGGTAGAGTAGGTTGCGCCGGGCCCATGCCTGTGGAGATTCCACAACGATCAGCAGTGCTCCTGGGCTGTAAGCAGTATAGTAGCGGAACAGCGAATAGATCGGCTGCAGAGACTGGGCGTCCACCATCGCCACGAAATTCCCGAGCTCCACTGAGCTAATCATACCCTGTTCGGGATAGGTTACCGTACCAGGCCCGAAGCCGATGCATATTACCTCGCCCTCGAAAGAACCCACTTGTGAGGGCGAACCGTACGTCTCTGAAAAGTCCTGCCCGTACGTCCAGGGGCCGAGTTCCTGCCCTGCCCGGTCCCACACTTGGAGCGACGGCACAGCGGTCAGATCACGGACATCCCAGGGGATGGTCTGGAAATAGGTCCATTGGCCGTTCACTTCCTCTCCGGCGGATTGCACGCCGGCGGCTTCCATTTGTTTGGCAATATACTCAGCCGCCAACTGCGCGCCCCTGGTGCCGGTCAACCGGCCATCCAACTCTGGGCTGGCCAGATAGGAGATATCCTGCATCGCTCGCTCGACATTGAACTGTTGGGCCTGTGGGCCGTACACCCTCCAGGGCCCTGTGCCCTCTGCAGTGAAGAACACGAGCGCTACGACCGCAGCCGCGGCGGCCAGGGTATAGCGGCTGAAGAGGCGATTCAGGCTCACGGTGAGGCGCTCCGTCAGGCGGCGCAAGCCCTCTCCGAAGAGGTTGAACCCCAGGATGGCGATTGTGAAGGCCAGGGCGGGGTAGAAGGTGGTCCACGGGGCGCTGCGGAAGTACCGCCAGGTGTTGGAGAGCATCACTCCCCACTCAGGGATATCGAAATAGGTCAGCCCAGTGTCACTCATAGAAGAGGTGGTGAAACCACCACCGATGAAGACGCCCATGAAGCCCAGTTCGCCTAATAGCATGAGCACGCCGCCCATCTCCAGACAGGCCAGTACTACCAGCGACGGCAGCAGGTTGGGCAACACGTGGCGCAATAAGATAGCCACATCGCCCAAGCCAACCGCCAATGCACCTTCCACATAGTCGCGTTCGCGGATGCTCATCACCTGACTGCGAACGTATTGGGCTGTCTCGCCCCAGCCCACCACGCACAGCGCCACCACAAAGACCATCAACCCCTGGCGGATGCCCAGAGCATAGATGATCACGACTGCCAGGAGCAGGGTGGGAAAGGCAGCCATCACCTCGGTCACGCTCATCAGCGCCCGGTCCAAAAGGCTGTCGGAAAACCAACCCGCCAGACAGCCAACGACTGCCCCAAGCAGGACACGAGCGAGCACAGCGAAGAAGGCGATGGTCATGGTGCGCCGTGCCCCCACTAACAGTAGGCTCAGGATGTCGCGGCCCTGTTGGTCTGTCCCCAAGGGGTAGCCGTGACCTGGGGAGAGTGGCGGCACGATCCATTTTCCGTCAATGTCGAAGTAAGAGTGAGTCTGAGAGGGATCGTGGGGCGCTAATTGGGGGCCGAGGACGACAACCACTACCAACCCGACGACTACAATTGCCCCCAGCATAAAGGAAAGGCTACCCAGAGTGCTCTGCACCCAAGCCCTTCTGCGCTCGGCGGCGATGACCTGGGCCCGGCGGAGTTCTTCGGCAGTTGGTGGGCGATGTTTCTCGTGATTCCCTTTGAGCAGTTGTGCGAGTCGGAACTCGGGGGCTTTTCTGCCACCGGGTAGGCGTTCGGAAAGGCGCTCGAAGGCATCGCGGATGCTGAAGACAACGTTGGCTAAGATATCCAATCCACTGCGCTTGGTCCGCAGTTGGACATGCTCCTCGCGCAACCGGGGATCAATGCGCCGATACAAGATGTCCAAGGTCTGGTTGATGAGGATGAAGAACACGCCCAGGAAAAGGATCAACGTCGTTGCCAGTTCGATTTGCCCTTGCCGTATCGCGCCCCAGAGGGTCTCGCCCATGCCCGGCCAGTTGAAGAGTATCTCGACCACAGGAAGGCTGGATAGAGAAAAGCGCAGTGAGGTACCCAATGCTGTCAGAATGGGCACACCCGCGTTGCGCAAGGCATGGTCGAAGAGAACAGCGCGCCCGTTGAGTCCCTTAGCCCGTGCGGTGCGGATGTAATCGGTTTCCAGCACTTCGGCAAGGGCGACGAAGGAAACCCGCGCCACCTGGGCGATGGGTCGGGCTGCCAGGGTCAGTGCCGGCAGGATGATGTGGGCATCCCACCCGAAGCCACCAATCGGTGCTAATCGGATACCCGTGCTCTTGTAGAAGGTGATGACGACGATCTGGAGCAGGAGGCCGAGGAAGAAACTGGGCGCCGATACGCCAACTATGGCCAGCACGAGGAAAGCGAGCGACAGCCGCCCATGACGAGTCAGGGCAGCGCCTATCCCGAGTGGCACGCCAATCACTGCCCCCAGCAGCATGGAAAGGAACAATAGGGCCAGGCTCTTGCTCACAGTCGGGCGCACTAAATCGAGGATGGGGCGGGCGCTACTCTCACGCCAGTAGTAGATGCTGCCAAAACCAGTGTTATACAAGCCGAAATCGCCTTTGGTGACCACGTTGGTCAGATACTGGCCGGTGTGGATCGCTGCCCGGACTGCTGTATCCAGCACGTCCACCGATGCTCCGTAGCGCCCGTACTCTGCGACGCGCAGGCCGAAAAAGCAGAAATAGACAATGAACACCGAGGCGATAAGCGCAAAGACGATGGGTCGCACAATCAAGTTGATCAAGGGCATGAACGGCTTGAAGATGGCAGCCAGTTCGGATTCGTAGATTTGGGAGAGGAGTTCGCCGTCGCTGAGGGCGCGTTGCGGCGAGGCTAACTCCGATGGTAACCAAGCCACGGCATAGCCCTGTTCAGGCCGGGCGATGTCTTCCATGCGCACCACCCGGTCCGCCACTCGGCTGATTCGCGCGTCGCTCTCGGCGATGAGGAAGGCTACGCCCTCCTCATCGCACAGCGCACGCATCAAATCCGCCAGCGCACGGGCTTCCTCATCCGAGAGGTCACCCGCTGGCTCGTCGGCAAGCACCACAGCAGGCCCGTTCACCAGCGCCCGCGCCAGAGCGAGGCGCTGCTTCTCGGCCAGAGACAAAGATTTCGCTGGCAAGTTCGCCTTATCTGCCAAGCCCACCCGGGCCAGCAACCTCTCGGCCCGCGCCCGGCCCTCCGCGCGAGGGATATTGCTGTAGCGCAGGGGCAGCATGACGTTTTGCAGAACGCTCTGCTCTTCCAGCAGGAGTGGTTGGCGGAAGAGGAAACCGAGCCGGTTCGCACGCACTTTGGCGCGCGCCCAGGGCGAGAGTTGGGTGAGATCCTGATCCTCGATGTGCACTGTGCCGGCGGTCGGTTTCTCCAAGCCGCCCAAGATGCGCAGCAATGTGCTCTTGCCGCTGCCCTGGCCGCCGGTCACGACCACGAACTCGCCGTGCTCTACGGTCAGGTCCAGGCCGCGCATCAGGACGTACTGCTGGTCGCCTTCCCTATAGATTTTCGTGAGCGTAATCGCAGAGAGCGCAGGCATTATCTCATTTCAATCCCGTCACGATAAACTCGATCCGCGCACTCATACCCCAGCGCAGGCCCTGCTCTTGCCGGTCCAGGGCGATACGGGCCTTGAAGACCACGTCGCCTGAGGGCAGGGTGGACCCCGCTGGGGCAATGTACACCAACCGACCGCGCAAAAGTCGGTTGCCCAAGCCCGGCAGGGTGAGCGTTACCCCCTGATCCAGGTGAATCTGACTCAGGTCCCATTCGTCCAGGTCGGTGGTCTCCACCTCGAATTCGGTCAGGTCCGCCAGGGTCATCGCTGCCTGGCCGGGGCTGATCATTTGGCCGGGGCGGAGGTGCAGGGCGGTGATCGTCCCGTCGAAGGGAGCCACGAGTTCCGCGGCGGCCAATGCTGCTTTTGCCGCCTCCAGGCGCTGGCGGGCCTGGCGCAATTGGGCCTCGGCGATGGTTTTCTCCTCGGCGGTTGGGCCTTGCTTCAGGCGATCCAAAGCCGCCTGTGCCTGGGCCACGGCGGCGCGCGCCGAAGCCAATGCTGCCGGGGATGGACCTTCCAGTGCTTCTTGATACGCCAACTCGGCCAGCCGCACGCTGATTTCCGCGGAGGCGACCCGCGCGTTTGCTCCCTGCACTACATAGTCTGGGGATTCCGAGCCGGCGATACCGTCGCGCTCGGCCTGAGCCGCCCACAGGCTGTTCTTGGCCTGATCCCATTGCAATTTGTAGCGCTCGACATCGCGAGGGCTCGGGCCTGCCTCCAACTCCGCGAGGTTGGCCTTGGCACTATCGAGTGTGGCCTGAGCCACGGTGAGATCCAGCGGGGTAGGTGTGGCCATGGCCTGGGCATATTGGGCTTCCTGGATCGCCAGAGCATCCGCGGCTGCGTCCACCTCACGTTGCAGATCATCGGTCACGAGGCGAGCCAGCACTTGTCCGGCTTGTACTGTATCGCCCTCTTTCACCAGCACTTCGCCTACCACGCCCCCGGTGCGGAAACTCAGATCCATCCATCTCACCGGCACCACAACCCCAGAAGCGCGGACCGAGGGACTCGTGGGAAGACCCTGCTCCCAGGTGCCCGGCGTTGGCTCTGACACTTGCTTTGCGACAAACGATTGTCCGACCATGTAGAGGACAATGGCTACTGCCACGACCACTGCCAAGATCAAAAGCAACCTTCTCATGGACTCGCCTCCCATCCTGTCAAAGTAGATGGTTCAGACGCAGAAATCGGCGCTGTGTACTCACCTGGAAACTCCCGTGCAGCATGAAGGGCGGGGTAGAAACCTCCCGCCAGACCCGTGAACAGGCCCAACAACACGCTGGTGATGAAGAGCCGTGGTGTAGACACCAGCACTGGTATATCCTGCTGCACCAAAATATAACTGCTGTTCACCCACGAGGCTGCCCCCCAGCCGAGAAACGCACCGCACAGTCCCGCTATCCCGCCCAGGAGCGCTGCCCAGCCCAGGTACTCGGCGAAAATATCCGCTTCGGTGGCCCCGACGAGTTTCTTCAGTCGTATCCCCTCTCGTTGCGAAGCGACGGTCAGCGCGAGGGCAGCAGCGAGGCCTAAGCCAGATAACGCCAGCCCCAGAAACCCAATGCCCCAGCGGACAGTATTATACACGACGCGGAGACGCAGGATGGCAACATCCAGGGTTTCTCTGACCACACTCTGCGCCGCCGGGAAGCCTGCCACAGCCTCCAGTAGCAGCGAGTCAACGGGTTGGACGGTGGCTTCCGTCACCAAAGCAGCCACTCGATTCAAGTACTCTGCTCTATCTTCTGCCCTCGTCACGGGGGGCACGAATAGAGTTATCTTGTCCACGGCGTAAGGGTCGCCCATGATCTGGCGGAAAGTTGTCAGTGGGATGTCCACGCGGAAATTGGCATCGTGGGGGAAGCCATACGGTACACGCGCCCAGATGCCAACCACCACGAAATCCCGCTCCCGGATGGTCAGCGTCTCGCCGATCCTCAATCCCCGCTGCTGTGCCAGATCGTAGCCGACCACCGCCTCCCATTCTGCCCCTGGCGATAGAGTCCGCCCCTCGGCCAGGTGAACCGGGTATAGCACCGAGAGGCCGGGGTATCCGGTGGAGGTTTGTAGCCCGTAGAGGACGCCTGATGCCGGCCGTAGAGACTGCCAGCCCAGTTCATCTTCGTTGACAGGGCCGCTATAGGCTTCGAGCACTATTCCGCTCACCGCGGGCAATCGTCCCAACTCGTGCGTCAGGCGGCGCGAACCACGCAGGGCTTGCAGCAACACTCGGTCTCGCCCCAGATTCTGCGCTATGGACAAGGTCGCCTGCAACGATTCCCCCCAAGATCCGGCCACAAACTGTGCCGCCACCACCAAAACTACGCTTGCCACAACTGCAACCAGTGCCACGGGCCAGCCCGCGCGCTCCCAGCGCCATTTGGCCCAAGCCAGCCCTATGGTCAATGCGAGTGCCGTAACAGCCAGGGAGCCGATAACCAGCCGGGGCGTTACCACGCACGGTGTAAGCGCATAGTTGTTGCGCACCCAATTGTTTATGGCGAACGTGGCCATCCAGCCCAGCACCAGTCCCGCCACTGCCCCGATCGAGCCGAATAGCACCAAAGTTTCAGACAGCCCATCGCCTTGCGCTGCGGTAGCGTGCGCCACGGCAAACGTCACCGGCGTCGCCACAAGCAAAATGAGTACGGCCACCAAGGCGGTCAGTGCCGAGGTAACGAGGACCGCGCGGCGCACTCCCGACCACTCTGTATCAGGGGAGACCACGTTCAACCCGTCTATTTCACTCCAAATGCGTTTGGCGACAGCCTCGGGCGAATATCCGGGGGCCGTCCAGGCGGTGATAGTGTCGTAGCGATTGGGAGACGCGCCGAGGATGTAGACGGCGGCGTCATAACTCACCTGGGCGAAATTGCCACGCCGGATAGCCGATGGCCCCCAGATGCCGACCACGGTGAAGGGATGGCCTTGTATTTCGATGGAATTGCCAACCCGGAGTCCGACCTGTTGCGCCAACTCGAAGCCTAGGACGCACTCGTCCATGCTATCGGGCTCCGGGAGGCGGCCCTGCACCAGACCTACGCCAGGGCTAGGGGGCGGATAACAGCGGGCAGGCCACTCGGAATCCGTGCCGGAGAAAGTCACCGTGGTCCAGTTCAGGCCACGGAGGTCCGTGCTGGCAAACTGACCCGATATGGTAGCGGCCACTGCTGCCACGCCCTCAACACGCCGCACTTCTCGCATCACATAATCTTTGTCAGTGGCCGAGGATGAACGCGCACTTATGGTGATCGGATAGCCCTCCGCGCGGGATCGAGATTCTACGGCCGGGTATCGTTCAGCGACTGACCCCGTTAGGAGGAGGGAACACGCGCTGAGGAACAAAACGATTGTCAGCAGGTCGGGGGCCAGGGCAGAGTGGCGGGAACGGTTTGGGAGAAAAGGCATGTTTTTATTCTCTTCTGGATTTCGCTCCTATATTAACACAAGTACAAAGCCCGTTTGGTTCATTTGGCTGCGCCATAGGCATTTATGCCTATTTAGATACCAAATAGTTACGTCATTTAGCCACATGAAATTTAGTAATCCGACTGATGTCAGAGCAAGCAAAATATTATACAATGAAGGCGAGATAACGGCAAGTGCTTTGGGCCGAGAAGCACTGCCCTTCCAATCTCTCTCCTCCTTTTTAACCGACAGCGGGCCCTGGTGGGCGGGGTTGAGATGCCCTGCCCACTCCGCTGGCGGCGTTTTTGTTTCCTGCCATCGGATTTTTCCCGACTAAGAACGTGTCGTGTGAAACCAGGGCGGACTATCGCACGTCTTCTTATATAAAGCGCGATTATCTTAGTGCCAAGGAGGTAGATTTTGTCGACAGGGTTTTTGGGAACTAAGGCCGGCTTGGTAGCCGACGTCAATTTGGTGGCGCAAGGGATCATGGTGCTCGCCATTCTCTATGGTCTCATTCGTGTCAAACAGAGGGCTGTGTCTCTGCACTGCAACATCATGACGACCCTCGCGATAGTCAATGGCATTTTGATCATCGGGATTATGAATCCCTCGTTCTTTCGCGCACTGCCGGCAGCACGACATAATCTCGCAGGTGTCAATCTGCTCCTATTGGGGCACGCTGGGTTGGGTGCGCTGGCCGAAATACTCGCCATCTACGTGGTGATCAAGACGCGGAGCAATCTGCTCGCGCCCCCATCGCTGCGAAACACCCGCACGGTGATGCGCGTGACTTGGGTGCTCTGGCTGTTGAACGCACTGTGCGGCGGCCTTTTGTATGCCCTCTGGTATCTATGAGTTCGAAGTTGTCTTCTGTCAGAACTCCCTCTGACTCTCTGTTACATCCAGCCGGTGCCAGACACCGGCTGGATGTACGTTTATGGGTCGGCAATGTGCGTACCTCGCGACCGTTATCTGCTTGCCCAAAGCCCGAGATGCCAGTATAATCGAGATGGCAGTTTACATTGAGGAGGAAGGGAAATGCCTATCGCCACAGACCTGACCGCATCCGAAGTCTTGGGAATTGCCATCAAGTCCGAGATAGATGCGGCCACCGTGTACGACCACTTGGCCAAGAGGATACGCAATCGCGCTCTATCTGAGAAAATCACCTTCCTGCGCAAAGAGGAGGAGCAGCATCGCCGCCTGCTCGAGGAGATGTTTGCCCGGAATTTCCCCGGCGTGAAATTGCTTCTGCCGGAGAAGGGGCTGCACCCCGAGATGAGCATAGAAGTGACAAGAAGCATGACGGTGCCAGAACTTTTCGAACTGGCGATGGAAGCCGAGGAGACCTCGCGGGATTTCTATGCCGACCTGGCCGAAAGGTCGGAGGATGAGAGCGGCAGGGCTACCCTTCGCTATCTGAGCAATATGGAAAGCGACCATTATTACCTGCTCAGGACTGAATACGAGATGGTCACCCGGTTTCCCGGCTACTACGACGCCGATGATTTTCACGTGGGTATGGACCTGATCCACGTCGGTCCTTAGCACAAGGGGGATAAGACAATGAAATTCGTGATCGTGGGCAATGGCGTGGCCGGCATCACGGTGGCCCGCTTCCTATCTGAGAATAGCCCGGAGAACCAGGTGATTATCTACACGGCGGAACAGTTCCCCTACTATCCTCGCCCTCGCCTCCCGGAGTTCTTGGCAGGAGAGATCGCACAGGAGGAACTGTACTTTTATCCGCCCGAGTGGTATGAGCAAAGGCGGATCATAGTGCATCTGGGAACTCCGATAGAGGGTTTGGATCGGGCGGCAAAGCAGGTGCTCCCTAAGGGCAAACCCGCTGAGGCATACGATCGGCTTTTGTTGGCCAGCGGGGGCTATGCCTTCGTCCCGCCCATTGAGGGGAAAGATCAGCAAGGGGTCTTTGTCCTGCGCACGCTGCAAGATGCACTGAACATCCGGGCCTACGCTCAGAACGTGCACCGGGCCATCGTCATCGGCGGGGGACTATTAGGAATGGAGGCCGCACGGGGCCTGCGCAAACTGGGGTTGGAGGTCACGGTCCTCGAGTCGGCCCCTTATTGTCTGCCCCGCCAACTGGATGCGAAGGGCGCTTCGGTCTTCGAGAAGTATGCCACGGGACTGGGGCTGAAGATACTCACGCACGCATCATGTGAGGCCATCCTCGGCAATGGCTCGGTCAGCGGCATCCGTCTCACCGATGGACGCACGCTCGACGGCGAGATCGTGCTCATCTCTACCGGCGTGCGCTCGAATGTGGCGCTGGCCAAGGAGGCCGGGCTGGTGGTGAACAAGGGCGTGGTGGTGGACGAGCATCTCACCACCTCGGACCCAGCGATCTTCGCGGCGGGTGACGTGGCCGAATTCAAGGGCCAGGTGTGGGGCATCATCCCGGCGGCCATTGACCAAGCGCGAGTGGCCTGGCAGAATATGATCTCACCCAACTCTGCATCCTATCAGGGCACAGTGCCCTCCAACACGCTGAAAATCGTGGGCATTGACCTGACCACCATCGGTAAATTTGATCCCGAGGGCGAGCCTTATCAGGTTTATCGGAGGGTAGGGGAAGAGAAGGGCATCTACAAGAAATTGGTGCTCCAAGATGGTGTGATCGTGGGCACCATTCTCTTGGGCGATAAGAGACCGGTTGGCCCTATCAGTCGGCTGATCCAAGAGGGGAGAAATGTCTCAGCCTACGCCGAGCATTTATTGGATGACGATTTTGATTTCAACACCATTGCGTGAAGGAGGCAAGTGTGGCAATGAATTTGATGGGCAAACGAGTGGCAGTTCTGGCGGAGGATTTGTACGAGGACCAGGAGTTGTGGTATCCGGTGCTGCGGCTGCGTGCTGCGGGTGCCCAGGTGCAGATCATCGGTTCGGGGAGTGCCTCGCGCTATCATGGCAAGTATGGTTGCCCCGTTGACGTAGATGCAGCCGTCGCCGATGTGGCCGACGTGGATTTCGACGCCGTGGTGATCCCTGGCGGCTACGCGCCGGACAAAATGCGTCGCTACCCAGAGGTCCTCTCATTTGTCAGAAGGGCGCACGAGCGGGGCAAGGTGGTGGCTGCCATCTGCCATGCTCCGTGGGTGCTCATCTCGGCGGGCATCCTCAAGGGGCGCACCGTCACGGGCTTCAGCGCGATCAAGGACGATTTGGTGAACGCCGGCGCGACGTTTGTGGATCGAGAGGTAGTGCGCGATGGCAATATCATTACTTCGCGGCGGCCTGATGATCTGCCTGCCTTTGGCGAGGCGATCATCGCAGCTCTGGGTGAGGCGGAGACGGGCGATCTATCCGCGGTCACTGAGCAGACGTCGGCAATAGATGCGTTGCGCATCGCCATCCGGGCTGAGGAGTCGGCCAAGGCTTTCTACACCCAGGCAATGAGGCGGACGAAGGACCCGGCGGCCAAAAATATGTTCAAGCAACTGGCTGCCGAGGAGGAGCGCCACCGCGAGATCATTTTCAAGGAATACCAACACCTGACTGCAGATCCAGATTGGGATCGCTACGGTATCTGGCGCGAAGTAGTGTAGTTTGCCCTGGTGAGAGTTAACCGTGAAGACACAGAGGAAATCAAAAGGGGGTCTTTGTGTCTTCTTGCGGAATGAGGAGGGAGCCAATGAAACGGAGGAGGGAAGAGAAAGCCCGATGTGCCAACTGTGGGGAGGTATTAGGCCCCAAGCCGATCCAGAGGGGCAATCAGCTCTATTGCTGCCAGGCCTGCGCATTCGAGGCTCAGCGGGCCAAGGATTGCGGCGGGCGCGCCGATAGCGTGATCACCAAAGGTATCGTCGAACCGAGAGAGAAGTGAACATCCGTATCTTGGCCGTAGCGGGCAGTCCCAGGCGCGGCGGTAACTCCGAGACCCTCCTGGACCAAGCCATTGCCGGCGCGGAGTCGCAGGGCGCTCTGGTCGAGAAGGTTGTGCTCCAGGGCTTGAAGATCGCACCGTGTATCGAGTGTGACCGCTGTTTCCAGACTGGGCGCTGCGCTGTGCAGGATGACTATCAGGTCTTATACGACAAACTCCTGGCCTATGAAGGGGTGATATTGGCCGCGCCCATCTTCTTTATGAATGTGAGCGCCCAAGCCAAAGCGTTCATTGACCGCTGCCAATGCCTCTGGGCGATGAAATACGTCCTCCGCCAACCGTTGCCCCCCACGTCCTCGGGACTGTCTCGTCGGGCGGCATTTATCGCCACGGCAGGGTCACCCCGAACCAAATTCGATTGTGCCCTTTCCACCGTGCGGGCTTTCACCAATACCCTGGATGCGACCTACAACGGTGATGTGCTCATCAATGGAATAGATGAAAAGGGCGCAGTCTCGGCATACCCCGATGTGCTACGAAGGGCCTTCGCGTTAGGTGAGAAGTTAGCACTCGCAGGGCTTAACCCAGATGAAGTGCCCTTGAAGCCAAGGTAGTAACGCGCATCCCCTTCATTTCCCCGATAAATTAGAATGAGCGCTGCGATAGTCTATTCGCGCCTTCGGCCCTCGTATCCTGTTGCTGAGCGAACCGCTGGGATTTGACAATTCGCTCGACCTGTGGTATAATTGCAAATAATTGCATAAACAAAGATATGCAATAAATTCCACGAGTCGGGTAGAAAGGAGCGAGGGTATGCACATTCCAGATGGTTTCATCAATGTGGCCACGGCCGCCGTTACCTACGCGGGCTCGGGGGCGGCGGTTGCCTACGCGGTGAAGAGGACGAACAAGGAACTGGGGGAGAAAGAGGTGCCATTCCTGGGGGTGATGGCAGCCTTTATCTTCGCCGCGCAGATGCTCAACTTCCCAGTGGCGGGTGGTACATCTGGACATCTGCTGGGAGGTGCGCTGGCTGCCATTCTCTTGGGCCCGTGGTCGGCGATGCTGGCCCTTACTGCTGTCTTGGTGGTACAGGCGCTGGCGTTTCAAGATGGTGGCATCATTGCCCTTGGAGCCAACGTGTTTAACATGGCGGTCGTGGGCGTCTTGGTAGGCTATTTCACCTACGTTGGGGTGCGTCGGCTGTTTCGCGAGAGCAATACGGCCACGTTCGCCGGCGCTATTGTGGCCTCATGGCTATCGGTGGTGGTGGCTTCCGGGTTCGCTGCCCTGGAATTAGCCATTTCCGGCACATCGCCTCTCGGTGTGGCGCTTCCGGCGATGCTCTCGGTGCACGCCCTGATCGGCATCGGAGAGGCGATCATCACCGTGGCTGTGCTCTCTTTCCTCATGGCCACCCGTCCCGATCTATTACAACTCCACGCCAGGAAATCGGAGGTGTAACTATGAAAAGCAGATGGTGGGTGGTGGGGTTGATCTTGGCGCTGGCCGTGGTGCTGCTTTCACCATTGGCCTCACCCGAGCCGGACGGTTTGGAGCGCGTGGCCGAAGATCAGGGGTTCATTGACCGGGCGCTGGAGCCATTTTATGAGATCCTGCCGGACTACACCGTCCCTCTGCTGGGTGAGTCGCCACTCTCCACGATTGTCGCCGGGCTGATCGGCACCGTGCTCGTGTTCGTGGTCACCTTCGGTGCGGCAAATATGCTGAAGAAACGCAGCGGATAATCGGCACTCGTGTGGGGCAGGCTGGGCTATGCCTGCCCCCTGCCAGGAGCCAGGATGTTGGTGGAGCCACTGAATTACTGCCACGATACAGATAGCCTCGTCCACCTTCTGGATGCGCGCATCAAGTTCATCGGCACATTGGCGTTCGTGCTGGCTGTGACGGCCACGCCAAACGGAGAGTGGGGGGCATTCGCGGTACTTTTCGGCATCTTTCTGGGATTGACATTGTTGGCTCGTATCGGGCCAGTGGCTATCCTTCGCCGCTCTGTGATCGCGCTGCCCTTCCTGCTCATCGTTCTCGTTTCCATTCCCTTCACTCAGGGCGGCAAAGCCCTCTTTTCTGTCTCGATCCTGCGCTGGACGCTCCCGATTACCAGTGAGGGAATAGAGATGTTTATCAGCGTGGCGCTGAAGTCATGGCTTTCGGTGCTCATAGTTGGTTTGCTCTTGTACACGACGCCTTTCACCGAGTTGGTGCGCGGCATGCAGCATTTGGGTCTGCCTGCAGTGCTCATCAACATCGTTTCGTCTATGTATCGCTATCTTTTCGTATTGCTGGATGAAGCAGAACGGCTGGAGCGGGCGCGGGCGAGTCGCAGCGCGGACCCCGGAGGCAAGGGCGGCGGTGCGCTCATCTGGCAGGCGAAGGTGCTCGGTGGCATGATCGGCAGTCTGTTCATGCGCAGTTACGAGCGAAGCGAGCGCATTTACCAGGCGATGCTGTCCCGCAACTTCGCTGGTGAGATCCGAAGCCTCCAAGAGAGTGCCTTGGGACGCAAGGACCTCCTTTTGATGACTGTCTTCCTATCACTCCTCTTCGTTGTGGAAATATGGGCGAATTTGTAAGCAAACAATTTTTAGTGGAGCCATGAACCGCGTGATCGAAATCATGAATTTACACTACACCTATCCGGATGGGCATGTTGCTCTCAGAGGAGTGAATCTCACCGTTAGCGAGGGCGAGCGGGTCGCAGTGACCGGTCCTAATGGGGCGGGGAAGTCCACCCTGTGTTTGCACCTGAACGGCGTACTGCGCGGGCAGGGCACGGTGCGCATCCTGGGCATGGATGTGAGCGACGGACACCTGGGAGTGATCCGCGCCCGCGTGGGCTTGGTTTTCCAAGATCCCAACGACCAACTTTTCTCGCCCACCGTCTTCGATGATGTGGCCTTCGGGCCGCTGCACATGGGCTTGCCAGAGCACGAGGTGCGAGAGCGGGTGCGCTGGGCGCTGGCCCAAGTGGGGATGTCGGGTTTCGAGGGACGGATGCCCCATCGCCTGAGCCTGGGCGAGCGCAAACGGGTGGCCATCGCCACCGTGCTATCTATGCAACCCACCTTGCTGGTGCTCGATGAACCTTCACTGGGGCTTGACCCTCGCGCCCGCCGCGAACTCATTGACCTCCTCGCCGCTTTGCCCCAGACTATGCTCGTCGCCAGCCACGATATGCTTTTGGTGCGCGACCTGTGTGAGCGCACGGTGATTCTGGACCAGGGCAAGATCGTGGCCGACGGGAGAACAGCCGACATCCTACAAGATACTACATTGCTGAAAGAGCACGGCCTGGAATTGCCACTCTGATGATGGAGAAGAGGCTGCCATATAGCCTGCCATTGGATGCAATGGCGGGCTTTTCCTTTTCCCCGAGATGCGGTATAATATGCACAGAGGTAGGCGATGTCCGAAGATACAATGCACTTGCCGCTTTTTGCGCTCGACACGGTGCTTTTCCCGGGCATGGTGTTGCCTCTCCATGTGTTCGAAGAGCGCTACAAGCAGATGATGCGCCGCTGTATGGATGCCAAAGAGCCCTTCGGCGTGGTGCTCGTCAAGGGGAGGAGGGAGATGGGAGGGACTTCCGTCCTTCACCTGGTAGGGACCAGCGCGCGTGTGGCTCGGGTGGAACTCCTCGAAGAAGGGGACATGAGCGTCGTGGCCATCGGGCTGGAGCGATTCCGCATCCGGCGCATCCACCACGAGATGCCCTACCTGGTAGCAGAAGTGGAACCTTTCCCCGCAGAGAAAGGCAATTCAGAGGCCTCTCGCACCCTGATGAAGGAGATCAAGCCCTACTTTGTACGCTACATCCGTCTTCTCTCCGAGGCGTTGGGCAATCTCATCCAGATCGAAAACGTCCCCACCGATATCACCACTACCGCCTACCTGATCGCCATGGCCTTGCAAGTTTCAGTGGAGGAGAAACAGGATATCCTGAGTATGGCCACCGTCCCAGAGATGCTGGTCCGCGAGGCTTATCTCCTGGACCGCGAGGAGCAGTTGTTGAAGCAGATCATCGCCAACCAGGACAACAAGTTGCTCTACCAGGGCGGCATAACCCTTTTCTTCTCGATGAATTGAGCGCTGCTCGGAGATACGCCCATTTACCGGGCGATGGAAGCGGCCATGCGGCGATAGGTGTGACGCCGACCCCGCACGGCGATGGAAAAGGCGATGATGTTCTCCGGGTTGGCTACCCCAGCGTAACCCGCGTCGCCAATGTGGTGGATATCAGCACCGGTCATCTTGCTGAGCAAAGCGATGTGACGCACCGTCGCTACCTCTGCTCCCTCCTGGGAAGTGCCGATGGCGCTCAGGGCCAGTTTCCCCAACTGATGTGCCAGGTCCACCAGGGATTTGATGGTTTCCAAAGTGGCCCCTGGAGTCGTGCCCGGGGCGGGCACCAGGACGATGTCCGCTCCCGCAGCGGCGAAACGGCTCACTGCCTCGGGGAAGGCGATATCCGCTGCCCCCAGACCCGCGCCGTGCATCTTCCCGGCCACCAGGATCACCCGATCCCCTACCGCCGCGGCGATCTCTCCAAGGGCCCGCTCGATGGCCTCGACTGAGACGCCGGACCCCGGGTTGCCGGTGAGCACCAAGTAGTCGGCGCCCAGTTCTACGGCCCGCCGAGCGTTGTCCACAGTAGCCACCCGACCCCGGTAGGCTTCGGTAACCCTCTCCGGGGGCACGGGCTCCAGGTTGATGCCCACTGGCCTGCCCACCAGAGCCTTGACCTCATTCAGAGTCACACCAAACCCGATGGGCAATGCTCCTAATAGGGGGAACTCCGGGAGGGCGGGGAGATTTCCCTTGCGGTAGCCCATCACAATGGGGTGCTGCACATCGTAGAGGTTGAGAGTGATAAGGTCGGCACCACAGGCAGCGGCTAACTCGGCGTTGGTCACGCCGTCTATCAGAGGCAGCGTGGTGCAGACCACCTCCGCGTTGATCGTCCGTCCCTCGGCCAAGCGAATGCTCTCCAGCAGGTCCGCCTTGCTCATGGCGCGGAAATCACTGGCAGTGGCGTCGAGAATTCGCTTTGTCATATCATGACCTTTTACATATCTGGTACGTCTGCGGCAGATTTCACACTCAACGGCGCACCGGGCGTCTACGGCATCACTGTTCGAAGGTTTTTGATGCGCTCCATTCGTTATGCAGGGTGGTCGTTATTCATTCCTCCCATTTCTGATAAGCCGTCCACATCACGTATCGGCGGCAAATTTCGCTTATAGGACACTCTCCGCAGTTTGGATGTATGTCGGTGCAGTAGCCGTCCTCAAAAAGATAAAACGCTCCGTTGTCAACGTAGAATGGAGTTAGTCCAGATTCGGCTACGATGCTCTCTACCCAAGGCCTCATTTTGCTTGCTTGGATGATATATGGTCGCCCCTTGTCGTATAGCACCTCTCCTAACAAACCAGTTCTACAGAATACCTTGCCCACATGCCCGTCAACTATCATCAGGGTCTCTTCCATTTTTGTCACTTTGCGTTTCCATACTTCATTAAGGAGAAAGACAACCCAATTAACGAACATTCTACATGCCTTTGGATCGTTTCCCACCCATCCCGCTTCAAGGACAGGATGCATATTGAGGAATCGGAAAAGACCAATCGGGTTTCCTTTCTTTAGGTGTTCCACAATAAGACTGGTGAGGTCTGAACTGTACTCATTCAGCCATCTGATAAATCCCTCATATGCTTTAAATCGATAAGCAAAAAGTGATATTGGCTTTATTCCTCCCAAAGCACCCACTCTATACAGCGCAGCCCCCTTTTCACCAGCAACATCTTTGAAAACTTTGAACAGTTCGGATTCTGAAATCTTGAAGGGTTCAGATAATAGGGTGTCTGTAAATTCATATGATATTCTGATAGACATCTCTCTTACCTTTTCAAACTTTGCCTGTTGGTTAATCAGCACCCTCAAAAGTAAATACCTTAATACTTTTTCTTGCTCTTCTTTCTCAGTAGATAGCGGATTTAAGCCACTTGGAATAGCCATATGCTCTTTCCATCTCTCAAACCATTTCGATTTCCCTTGATTCTCAAATATGCTTAAGAGCTTCCCTGCTTGTTCATCTCGCAACTTTTCCTGTTTTTGTTTTGGCATTTTGCACCACCGACCTTTGGTTTTTAATCTTTTTCTGTAAATGTGTTCTGAGATGTTTCGCATCATCTCTGATTATTATTTCCACTTCGTAATCATTCCCAAATAGTGAACTCTGTTTCAACCCCATTTTTTCCTTCACGGTTTCGTATAACTCCAAATCAATTTCATAGCCAATGCTATTTCTTCCTAACATCGCTGCTACTTTGTTTGTTGTTCCAGAACCCATAAATGGATCTAGAACCGTTTCACCTGTGTATGAGAAAAGTTTAACAAGCCTGTAAGGGATTTCCTCAGGAAATGCTGCAATGCCCTCCTCAATACGATTTTTCAACGGTAGAACATTGGTTATATTCCACATTGTCAGATACCACTTGTTTTTCTGGTACTCTTTGATATCAATTCTCGAATTTTCTTTGATTCCCTCGGAGACGCTTTTGTAATCGAACTTGCCATTCTGGAAAATAAGTATGGTTTCCTGGATATTGTCTGGGTAAAAATACATTGGATAGGGATGCTGTAGAACGACCCCGCTTCTTCTACTTATGCGAATGTAGCCCTCTGGCTTCACCCATATAATTTTGTCACGATATGTAAATCCTTCCTCAATGTAGATCTTTGTAAGGTCTGCTACAACTGGAAACTTTTCGCCATGTATCAGAGTATCGTCGCACACGATACATACAATGCCTCCTTGTGCCATTACTCTTTTCAATTCACTCGCAACTTTTCGCATTTTGCTCAAATACGCATCGTAACTTTCAAAAAGATCGGGGTAATCAAAAGGAGCGTTGAAGTAGGGGGGACTTGTAACCACAAGGCGGACGCTACCATCTTGTAGTTCTTTCATATTCTCGCTGTCCCCAAATATCAGTTTATGTGATGTCTTTGCTTTCTCGCTCATTACAATTCACCATTATCTTTCTTTAACCACCATTTCATAAAACGTCCAGTTCCCGCTTTCCACGCAAACAAAACGAATGTGACAAGCTGAATGGAAGAAAGGGATTTCACGCGTGATTATTATAATCCGAAGGTGCTTCGTTCACAAGTTGCTAAGACTCATAACTTCTATAGATAACCTCTGATCATAGTTGTCCCCGTTTGACTAGATAAACTGCGGCAGGTAATCTTTGTTCGCTTCCAGCATCTCCTCCAGCATGGCTTTGGCCACCGGGTACGAGGGCACGAGCGGGTGGGTGAGCAAAGCCTTGAGGGCAGTCTCGCGCGAACCACTCATCCCCGCTTCCACCGCGTATTCTTCGTAGGCTTTCACCGCTTGCACCAGGGGCCGGATGATCCGTGGGAGGCGTCCGACGCGCAAGGGAGTGACGCCATGGGCACCGACTACACAAGGCGCCTCGATGGAAACATCGTCCGGCAGGTCGGCGATGCTACCTCCATTGCGGGTATTGACGATCTGCACATCGCGGCGATCGGTGAGCAGCGAGACAATAAGTCGCACAGCCATTTCGGAGTAGAGTGCACCGCCCCGCATACTGAGTTCCGGTGGCTTGACCGTTAGGCTGGGGTCCGCGTATTTTCTCAGCAAATCCTCTTCCACTTCCCGAACCACTTCGCCTCGGGTCCTGCCTGCATCTCTGACCTTCTGCACAGCCAGGTCGTGGTAGTAATAATAGGCCAGGTAGCCGATGGGCAGCATGCCCAACAATCGTACCAGATCTGGTTCGAAGGGAAAATGCTCGCTGTTCGCCAACTGCACCAGTTCCTCGATATCCAGGGGGCGACCCTTAACGTAGGCGGTGCGTATCCAGGCCAGATGGTTCAGGCCCACCCAGTCGAGAAACACATCGTCATCTGTCACGTTGAACGATTGGGCGACGGCGCGAATGGCATTGATCGGGTTGTTACAAAGCCCGACCACCTTCAGCGTCGTGTGCTTCAGCAAACACTCGGTAATGATGCCGGAGGGGTTGGTGAAGTTAAGGTACCAGGCCTGCGGGGCGTATCGCGCTATATCCTGCGCGATTTCCAGTGTGACGGGGATGGTGCGCATGGCGTTCATGAAACCACCGGGGCCCGTGGTCTCCTGGCCGATGACGCCGTATCGCAAGGGGATTCTCTCATCGCGGATGCGTGCTTCCATGCCGCCGACGCGGATCTGGGAGATGACGAAATCTGCCCCCTCGACGGCGGCAGGGCGGTTGGTGCTCAGGGTGATGCGCGTCTCCAGCCCGGCATGGGCTATCATACGCTTGATGAGCCCGCCGACCAATTCCAGGCGCTGGGGGTTGATGTCATACAGGCTGATTTCTCCGACGGATAAGACATCTCTGCGTTGGATGAAGCCATCCACGAACTCGGGTGTATAGGTGCTCCCTCCGCCGATGACAGTGACTTTCGCGATGCGAATCATTTCCGAGCCTCGTTTTCTAGGGCGTATAAGCGCTGGTATAGGGTGAGAAATTGCCGTGCGTAATCGATCTCCGCCCACGCCAATAGGAGGAGATCAAGCGCGTGGACAAGGAGAATAGAAAAAGGAACCTTTTCCCCTCGGGCCTCTTTGTGCAGGATTTCTGCTTGCATCTTATGGGCCGCCAATTGCTCTTCCTCGGCTTTCTGGAGCGCACCTTCGGCCTCTTCCCAGTGACCTGCGGCAGCGAGTTCGCCTGCCTCTTTGGCGGCACTGCGGGCATTACCCGCATGGAGGATGATGGTGCACAGGGTTTGTTCCCAATCGGGTGGGCAGATTTCTGGCGCGGTCGCCCTCAAGGTGCACCTCCGGCCTCCGTTTGCTTCGAGGCACTGAGCGCACAGCGAAACCCCACGTATGGGTTGCGACGACGGGGTGTGTATTGCAGACGGGAGGTGCAGCGGGCATCCTCGCGGGTGTTCAGCCAGGTCCCACCGCGCATGATTTGGTAGACCCGGCTGACGCCACTGGCAGTCCATTCCCAGACGTTGCCCGCCATATCTGCCACACCGTAGGGGCTATCGCCCTGGGGAGAATATTTGCCTACAGGAGTGGTATCCAAAATGCCAGACTCTGAGGTATTGGCGCGGTTCGCCTCCCACGTGTCTCCCCAGGGGTAGGTGCGGCCATCTGTCCCCCGGGCCGCTTTTTCCCATTCTTCCTCGGTGGGCAGCCGCTTGCCAGCCCATTCGGCGTAGGCCGCGGCATCCTCCCAGTTGACCTGCACCACCGGGTGGTCGGCTTTATCGGGGGGATAGGTGCCTTTACGCCAGTGGTCTGGCTGACGATAGCCTGTGGCATCCACAAAAGCCTTGTACTCGGCATTCGTCACCGGGTACTTGTCAATGTAGAAGGCATCCACATAGATGGATTTCTTCTCCTCACCCATCAGGAATTCCCCGGCCGGGATATAGATCATTTCCTTGCCATCTTTGCCGATAATGACTGCAGGTGGTTCAGTGCTCATCGCAATAGTCCTCTCTTTGATTCAAGTATCGCTCCGGATGCGGATCACCGCGACGTCATCCGTTTTCTCTTGGTCTGCACTGATGCTGAAGATAACTGTTTGTTTAGATACTGCCAAACAATGAGGATGAGTGCGCCCTCGAAAATAAGGGCCAGGATGGTGGGCAGCAGCCCTTGACCATCCAGGCCGACCATGATGAGATTGTAAGTCAGTTCGATGCCGGCATGTATCAACATGGCATAGCCCAGGAAGATCCACTTCCTTCTCTGGAGAGAGAGACCCACCAATGCTCCCAAGCCGGCGTTGAAAAGCAAAAGGGCCAGTCGGTCCACCAGCGAGGCCACTGCGGCCAGGCTCAATTCCGCGAGGGGAGTAGCCGCCATCTGGGCCAGCAAGGGGGTAGAGATGTCACCCAAAATCAATCTCATCCCCGCTCCTATCATGGCGAAGCCGAGGAAGATCTTGGTGATCAATCCCACGCCCAATCCCACCGCTATACCAGAGGGTACAAGCGCAGCGCCCTCTAAACGCTTGTATCTCAGAACAAGATATTTCATCCCCTCTACGAATATCCCGGCCCATAATGCGGGGATGACAAATTGCAATGCTCTGCTATACGCTCCGGGAGAGGAGGCCAGTATCTGGCGCGCCAGACTGGATACGAAATTCATCGGCAGAAGGGCGACCAATAGTCCCCCCGTTCCCCACCAGACCAGAGTCCTGTCGGTCGCTGGTGAACGGCGCAGGATGAGGAACATCACATACCCCGGTAGGAGAATGAAGAGAAAGCCCTGTGAACTTAGGAGTAATCCCCTGGCGAACAAGAATGTCTCCTTTCTACCACCCGTATTTCTCAGGGCCCCAGTCTTTGCGGATCACTTCCTGTTTGAGGAGGAGCAGGCTTCGTTCCGGCACATCCCCGTTCACCACGACGCCTGGGCCAATCGCAGAGTAAGCCCCCACCTTGGATCCGGGCATAAAGATCACATTGACCCCTGTGCGACAGAAATCACCAATGAAAGTGGCGTCAGAAGCGAAGCGAGGGGTCTCCCAGCGTCCCTTGATTCTGTGGGAAGCAGGGCGATCATCGAAACGCAGGGTGCCATACACAGTAGCGGCCCCCACGTCCACCGCCTCGCCCAACACCCCCCACAATTCACAATAGTGAACGATGGAACTGCGTCCGAAGACTACTCCATGTACTTCGGCGCAGTGCCCGACCTTGCAGCGCGGCCCGATGCTGGTATGGTCGCCCAGATAGGCGTAGTCTCGAACCGATGTCCGTGGGCCAATGTAAGTATTGGCGCCCACAATAGCGCCGCTGGTGACTTCGGCGTTCCTCTCCACCCACGCATTGCCCCGGAGAACCACGCCCGGCCCGATGGTTGCACCCTCGCCCACTACCAGATGGCCATTCACGTCCGCCCGTTCAGAGACGTGGGCCGTGGGATGGATGTGGTCCTGCGTGAGGGCCTTGCCCAAGAACTCCAGCCAGACATAGTTGGCGATGAGAATATCCCAGGGCCTATCTATGTCGAGGGCGAAAGCAGCCGGCTCCACCGTCCGCACCGTCAGACCATCCTCCACCATCATCTGCAAAGTCTGCGCTAGGTCGGCTTCGTCCTGTGGAGGCATGCCACCGGAGGGAATGGAGGGCACGTAACCGGGATGAGCCTGCAGGTAAGGGAGCACTTGTTGGCGGTCGAAGGCGAAAGCGCCCGCCAGCCGGTGTGTGACACTGTGTCGGGGGTGGGCGATCACCTCTTCTACCTGGCTATCTTTCACTCTCACTGCCAGGTGGATGGTCAGGTCTTCCAATTGGTCCAACGGAACCACGAGAGCGAGGGATGTCTCTGGTGACTCCCGGTGCGCGGCCAGCAAATTGGGCAGGGTGGCCGGATCGAGAAGCACGTCACCGTACAGGGCGAGGATGTACCTGTCTTCCAGGCTCTCCAGGGCGCGTTGCAGGGCAGGTGCGGTGCCCCGTGGGGGGTCAAGGACCAGCACATCTATCTTGGCCTCAGCAACAGGCGGGATGTCCGCCTCCCGTATACCCACTGCGCCGAGGGGCTGTGACCCCACACCCGAAGCCAGATGGCGCAGGCGGGGCGCAAAACGGCTGTTGGCGACGATCAGGATGCGAGAGACACCCGCTCTCCGCAGGCTCTCAATCTGGTGTCGCAAGAGTTCTTTACCGCCGATAGGTATGGCAGCCTTGGGTCGGGTGCTGTTAAAAGGCCAGATCTTAGTGCCCTCGCCTTGGGCCAGAATAACCGCCGTCTCCAAGGTATAAATCCCCCTTTCCGGCTCAGGGAGCGTGGGTTAGGGCAGCCCTTAGGGCTTTTGGGCTCAAACCCTAAACCCCGGCCCCTTTGGGCTTCACTGCGCGCCTGATCTGCTCGAAGAGTGCCTGCCCATCCACCATCCCATAGGTGACTGGTTCAATGTCTTCCACAGGGATGCCGTGGGGGGCAGCGGCCTGGGTGATGGAGCGCTTCTTGAACCGCACCTGGGGGGCGATGAGCACCATATCCACGGGGTTGGCTGCGAAATCATAGATGGCCACCTCTGCAGCAGACAAGAGCACCATCTCTAGTTCGATTCCTGCGGCTTTGGCAGCGTCGGTGGCTCTTGCTGCCAACAGGCTGGAGGACATCCCCAAGGCGCAGAACATTAGAACCTTGATTTTCTCCTGATCTTCCATATGATTCTCTCACCCGTCTACACTATTTTTTCACTGCTTGTCTGATTTGCTCGAACAGTTTTTCCCCATCCACCATGCCGTAGGTAACCGGCTCGATGCCCTGGACAATGATGCCCAGCGGTTCCGCCATCTGGGTGATGGCACGCTTCTTGTAGATGACCTGCGGGGCCACCAGCACCATGTCCACGGGATTGGCTTTGAAGTTGTAGGTGGTCACCTGTGGCACTGGGATGGCGTGGATCTCCAATTCGTGTCCACACCGGCGAGCAGCCTCAATGGTCTTGGCTTCCAGCAGGCTGGAAGACATCCCCGCTGCGCAAACCAGCAATACTTTGTAAGTGGCCACCTTTTCCTCCTCAAGGCACTTGAGCGAGATATTCACTCGCACAGTATCCGAAAGGTCACCAATTCGATATCCAAGTCCTCTATCAAGGCCCGCACCTGGGGGTCACAGAGCAAAGTTAACTCGCGCTCTCGCTCCTGGGCATAACTGCTGTGAGCCAACAGTTCTTCGTCGGCCAGGCCGGGGTGGGTCATCAGTTCGCTAACTCCAGGGGCCAATTGCGGCAAAGCAGTCAGTAGCCACTCCAGTGTGAGTTGTTTCTCTCCATAGAAGTCGCCCACGAAGTGATCGGGGTAAGTCAGTTTGCGCGCGCGCACCAATTGCCAATTCTGGGCCACTACCTGGCGTATTATGTCCAGGGGGATCTGGTTCCCCAGCACTGCTGGGGGCTGGGCGCTCTCTATAGACTCTTCAGGGGGCAAAGGCATGCGCAATGGCAGATGGTATTTCTCGGCCAGTTCCAGGTAAACGCCGAAGAAGAGGGGGTGAATGTGGGCCGGGTGGTGGCAATCCAGGTGGTCTGGTTCTCGTCCGCAGGCGCGGAAGGCCTCGATCTGAGCCACCCACTCGGCACGCAATTGGCTCAAGTCCACCTGCGCTGCGCGCATCAATTGCACTTCAGGTCTGTAGAATTGGCCATTCGCATCCACGAGCGTGGAAACCTCTTTTGCCGGTTGCAGTGGCGACCCGAATGTAAAATTCAGGTGCACCCCCACTCCTAACCTCGGATACTGTGCTGCCAATCGCAGTGCTTCCCGTGCGTAGGGCAAATTCATCATCGCGGTAGTGCTGGTAACGATGCCCTCCCGATGGGCGCGCAGGATCCCCTCGGTCACACCAGGCGTGCGGCCAAAATCATCGGCATTGACAATCAGTTGCCGCTTCATTCCTCCCCTCCGGCTGGCACCTCCACCCTGATCATCTGTGCCTCATAGACCCGATAGAATGGATACCAGATGGCAGTATTGATAATCAGATTCATCGCTGCCAAGAGGATCGCTTTCCAATCGCCCGTAGCCATATAGGCCCCGATGGGGAAGGGGAGAACGAAAGGAATGGCGGCATAGACCCGCCCCACCAGGTTCAGAGCCATAGCCGCATAGGCGATGGTAGTGGTCACAAGCGAACCGAGGATGAAGGGAATGAAGAGAACGGGGTTCAGGACAATGGGCACGCCAAAGACCACCGGCTCGTTAATATTGAAGATGGCTGGCAGCAGTGCTAAACGTCCGACCTGGCGCAGACGGGCGGACTTGGAACGCAGCATTAGGATGACTAACCCCAAGGTTCCACCTACGCCGCCGATGGCGACGAACCAGTAGACCAGCCCCTCGGTGACAATATGGGGCAACACTGCTTCCCCGCGCGCCGCAGCATCGGCGTTCGCGGCCAGCAGGGGCAAGATAAGGGGCAACAGGATGGAACCGACCACCGCTGCCCCGTGGATGCCGACGCTCCATAGGAGGTTGATCAGTAGCACGGCCAACAGAAGAGCCGGCAACGTGTCGGCAGCGCTCAGCAGTGGGCGCACAACGGCAAGTACTACGTCATGGATGCTGATTCCCAAGAGGACTCGTATGACCCAGATAATCAGGATCGTTACCGCCGCTGGGACAATAGCCTGGAAAGGAGCGGCGATGCCTGGAGGTACTCCCGGCGGCATGCGGATGGTCAGACGACGCTGCGTGAAAAAGCGGGTCACTTCGACAGTGAGCAGGCCCACCAAAATGCCGACGATCAATCCTTCGCCGCCCAGGAAACGGGAAGCGATGGTGTACTCCGTCACCGGGCCCTCGGCTGGGTTACCCAGGAGGGTCACCGGAATGGAGAGTAAGAAAGCGGAGACTGAGACAAGGGCGGTGGTTAATGTGTCTAAGCCATACTCATTGGCCAGAGCATGAGCGACCGAAAAGGCGGCGGCCAGTCCCATAATACCCATAGTCAAGTTGAAAATCTCGAAGAATTGTTGGCCGAAGCCAATGAAACCACTGAAGATGCCGAAGATGAGGGCGAAACTACCGACCATGATGATGGGCATTACTCCCATCATCCCATCACGGATGGCACGCATGTGGCGTTGTTCCGCGATGGCCACTAACGATGGTATGAGGCGAATGCGAATCCAGTCCATTGAGTTCTCCTCCCCATTCAGTGCAATGGCGGGAAAAGATCGCCATGTGCTTCTATGTAATCGTCCAGGATGCGTTTGGCGATCTCATAGGTAGGCACCAGCGGGTGTAGGGCCAGGGCTTTGAGCGCGAGTTGGTATGAGCCCGAGAGTGCGGCCTCGATGGTCAGGCGCTCGAATTCCTTCACTTGCTTCATCAGCCCCAGGGCATGGTCGGGAACAGAGCCGATGGCAATGGGCCGCACGATAGACTTGCCCAGGTAGCAGGTGACCTCTACCACGTCTCGTTCATTCATGCCGGCGATGGCCCCCCGGTTGGGCACATTTAGGATGGAGATGCCCCGACGTACTCCCGAGAGGCACTCTATCACCCCAAGGGCCACACCCTCGTATCCCTCTTCCTCCAGGGCCGTTTCCAGCCCTTCGATTTCCGGCTTGTGTCCGGTCTCCACGGTCATATAGGTCTCGCCGCGTTTCATCAGGTAGGCCATATAGGTCTGCAGAATCTGCTCTTCGCTTGCCCCGTCATCACGCAGGCGCTTCAGTTCGGCGAAGAGCCACTCGTTCAGCTCTTGGATCTGCTCTCCCCGGCTTTTCCCGGCAGCAAGGATGTGTTGTACAGCCTGGGCATTATGATAGTAGAAATACAGGTATTCGTTGGGGATCAGACCCAGCGCAGCGATGAACTTGTGGTCAAAGGGAAGTCCTGGGATGGGTTTACCTACCTTGACTAGGCTGGCGATGACATCTGGCAGGACATCTCGGCCATTGAGGTATGCTGCTCGCACCCAACCCAGGTGGTTCAGCCCGAAGTATTCTAAGAAAAGGTCCTCCGCCGCCACGCCCAAGGCGTGAGCCAAGGCCCGATGCATAGCCGCCGGATTGTCGCAGATGCCGACCACGCGTTGGAAATCGCTGTGGTTGGACAGGGCTTCGGTGATCAGCCCGGACGGGTTGGTGAAATTGATCAGCCAGGCTTGCGGCGCCAATTGGGCGATCAGTTTGGCGTAATGAAAGATCACCGGGATAGTACGCAAGGCCATGGCAAAACCGCCCGGTCCGGTCGTCTCCTGGCCCAACACACCGTAGCGCAAGGGCACGCGCTCGTCGGTTACTCGGGAGCGAATGCCGCCCACGCGGAAGGTGGTCAACACGTAGTCGGCGCCCTCGATAGCCTGGCGGGCATCGGTCGTCCAGATCGTGCGGAAAGTGGCTTTCCCCTCACGCAACACGGGCTGGCTCACCATCTGGATGAGGGCTAGATTCTCAGCGTTGATATCCATCAGGTAGAGGTCTGTGAGGCCCAACTTTTGCTGATGGCGTATTACCCCTCGCAACATGAGCGGGGTGCGGACTCCGGCGGTGCCGATAATAGTTAGTTTCAAGGCATTACCCCACGGTGATGTATTCGCTTTGTCTCAGGGAGAGGGGAGGGTGCCACCTGGTACCCTCCCCTCGGGTGGTCGAAGTTGTAGGCTGGGATATCCTTACGCTCCCTCTTTCTCCAGCACCTGACGCTCCCAGGCACGGAAGAACGGGTACCAGATGATACCCGGGATGACGAACTCGGTGATGATCCCCAGGATACTTGCTTTCCAGTCGTAGCCGGTGGCCAGGTACATCAGGATGGGCGTGGGCAGCGTCCAGGGAGCAGCAACAGCGGTCGGGCGCACAAAGCCGATCACGTGGGCGATCCAGGCCACAGTGGTGTTGAGGAAGGTGATGACAATGAAGGGGATAGCCATCACTGGGTTGAAGATGACCGGCGTGCCAAAGGTGATGGGCTCATTGATGTTGAAGATGCCGGGCCAGATTCCCAGCCAGCCCACCCGGCGCAGCCGAGCGGACTTGGAGCGGATGAGATAGATAGCCAGCGGCAGGGTAGCACCGGAGCCGCCAGGCACGACATAACTGCGGAAGAGGTCAGTGTAGATCCAGGGCAGTGGCTTGCCCGCGGCCAAAGCCGCAGCGTTGTCTGCTAGGTTGCTGGTCCAAATGGGCGAGAGCACGATGCCGATGGTCAGGTCGCCGTGGATACCGAGGGTCCACAGGAAAGCATGGATGCTTTCGGCGATGGCCGCCGCCACATAAGAGGAAGCGGCAGGCACGATGTGGGAGAGAGCCACGACCACCCCATGGGCTACATCAATCCCTAGTACGACGCGCACGAGCCAGGCTAGCAGGAAAGTCACGATGGCGGGGATCAGGGCCACGAAGGCGGCTGTGATGGAGGGCGGCACTCCTTCCGGCATTCGGATAACCAGGTTGCGCTTGACGAACCAGTTGTAGATCTCCACCGAAAGTAGGGCGACGATGATGGCGGTAAAGAGGCCCTGGTTATCGAAATAGGTGCCGGGCAGACCCTGCTCACCCCACGCGCCCAGAATTGGACTGGCAATAGTGATGAAAGCCAAGAGTGACAGGGCGGCAGGCATCAGGGGGTCGAGTCCTTTACGTCGTGCCAGGTGGTAGGAAATAGTTACGGAGGCGAACAGGGCCAACAAGCCATAAGCCATGTTGAAGGGCACCCACAGTTTGCTGGATAGTTCGGGGTTCGCATCGAGGAACTCCAGCCAACTGGGGACGGGGAACTGCAGGATGAGCAGGCTGAAGGCTCCAGTGATCAAGAGGGGCATCAAACCGGCTAAGCCATCCCGGACGGAGGCCAGATGCGGCTGGTCAAACAACGGGGCCAGCGCTTCCATTGCATCGGACAGCCTGTCAGCCCAACTTTTCTTCTCCCCAGATACAGCAGCCATTGCGGATACTCCTTTCTTGATTTAATTAGGAAAATGGTCCACTGCAGAACAAATTGTTGGTTTCTTTCTCACCTCCTTTATGCCCAATTTTAGCGCTTGATGCCACCGTGGCTCATCGCCGTGTCTTCCGCGCTACTTGAGGCAGTGTGGTTCACCATTTTGTGAACTCATCACCATGAGCAGGCAATTGAGGAGAAGATTGGAGCCAGACCCGCCTGCAACTTTGCCACCCTAACCCTTGCAATTGATATTTTACCACTGAAGAGGGTCTCTGTCAAGGGTTTTGTGCATTTCTCATGTTCTCAGGCGACTAGTGTAAAGTTAGATTGCTGTTGACACCTTCGAAAAATCACTTATTTTCTTGACTTTCGTCTTAATCTGTGCTATCTTTGCCCGTGAACCGTAGTTGGGGACGGCAAGATCGGACGAGGGGAGTATGAGACGGGAGAGAATCGCGGAGGACATCTTTGTCTTCACCAGCGACTTGTACGCCCAAGTCAACGCCGGGGTGATTCTCACCTCGGAGGGTACGATCATCATTGATACCCTGCCCTTCCCTCAGGAGACGCGGGAGTTGCTGACTTTCGCCCGTCAGTATGGCAGTGGTGGCATTCGCTACGTCATCAACACCCATTATCACTCCGACCACACATACGGCACTTATCTTTTCAGCGGTGCGGAGGTCATATCCCACCGCCTTTGTCGGGAGAAACTCCTGCGCTTGGGTGAGCAGAGCCTGACCGAAGCCAAACGCGAGACCCCTGCCCTGGCCGAGGTAGAATTGCGCATTCCCAACATGATATTTGACAATGAGATGTATCTGCATCTGGGGGCGCGATCGCTACGCCTCATTCATTTGCCCGGCCACACCCCAGATTCCATCGGCGTCTTTGTCGAAGGCGACAAAATCCTCTTCGCTGCCGACGCGCTCCTGCCCGTGCCCTACATTGTCTGGGGCGACCGAGAACAAATGGCCGAGTCGCTCAGAACCATCAAGAACCTGAGACCCGACAGCGTTATCCAAGGTCACGGGCAAATCATCCTGCGGGGCGAATTGGGCGAGGAGGTGGATTCCAGCATCGCCTATCTGACCAACATCTACCAAGCGGTCAAGAGGGTTCTGGACAAGGGTCAACCTGAAGAGGCGCTGGGAAGCATTGATATCGAGGAGTGTGGCAAATCGCGCATCCCGCTGGATGGCCTCGTGCGCCAACTTCACCGGGGGAATTTGATCGCTCTGTACCGCCAACTGAAGGAGGGGAAGGAGAAAGGTAAGGCTCGATCCCAGTGATGAGGGTGCATTGCTCTGATAAAGGGATTTTCTCGTGATAAGCGCCACGTCCTCCATGGGGAGGACGTTTCTATATGCGGGCATCACTCGGGTTCAGGCTTACTCGCCGATCACTTTGTCAATGGGATGGGCCAGCATCACCCGGGTGGTCTGGCGGAAAGACATTTTCTTCCAGAACTCGAGGTTATCGCCCGGCACGGTGACCATGAGGCTGGTGGCTCCCCGCTCCTTGAAACGGCGGGCTGTCTCGCGCACTAAGGCGGTGCCGATGCCGCGCCGCTGGTAGTCGGGATGTACGGAAACGATGTGGATGAGAGCCTTCGAGCCGTCGTAAACGCCGCGGCTCATGCCGACGGGTTTGCCATCCTCCTCTGCTACCAGGAACACGGCAGCCTGGCACTCCTGCACGCGGCGCATAGCCTCAGGGCCCTCGCTCTCAGGGTCACCGTACTGGAGATTGGCCTTGAGGATCTCCACAATGGCTTCGCAATCCTCAAGTCGAAAGTCGCGTATGCGCATGGGGACCATCCTCTTCTACCGTTTGCTAACATTGTACAACCAAGCAGGTTGGTTGTCAATGACAGCCCGATCCCTCAGATATCAACGCCCAGGAAGGTGCGCATAAGGAAGCCAAGCAAGAAACTGAATGCCGCAACTCCCAGGCTCACCCCTGCCATCTCAAAAAACCGCCTAGTAAATGGTTCGTCTTTGGCTACAGAGACATAGTAGTTGAACAGGGCAATGATCAAGATGGCCCCGACCAGCGTGCAACTCAAACACAGGTAGTAGTTCGTGAGCAGCAGGTAAGGAAGGATGAGGAGCAGAACGGTGGCCAGATATGTCACTCCCGTGTAAATAGAGGCTCGCACCGGATTCTTGACCGTCTTCTCTGCCTTCGTGGACAGGTACTCGGAGGCCGCCATAGATAAGGCAGCGGCGATGCCAGTGATCGAACCAGTCAGGGCAATCAGCCTTGTGTCTTGTAGCGCCAAGGTCAAACCAGCCAGCGCACCGGTCAATTCCACCAACGCATCGTTTAGACCCAACACGATGGAGCCGGTATAGCGAAGTCTTTCTTCGTCCAGCAATTGGAGCAACGCCGCCTCATGATGATTCTCATCCAGAAAGATCTCATGTGCTTCGGGGATCACTTCCTCTAACTGCTCGTAGTGTTCTTGGGCATCTTCCTCTCCCCGCTCCATCAGTTTGACGGCGAAGGTGAAGCCGAAAACCCGGCTGATCCAATAGTACTGCCAGATCTTCCACTGGCTCGGGGTTACATCCTGCTGGGTGTAGTTGCGCCACTGGCGATAGTGGCGCAACTCATCATCGGCAATGTCCTCTAATATCCGTCGGTTTTCAGATAGTTGGACTCGCCCAGCCAACTTTTTGTAAATGTGATGCTCGGTGATCTCATTTTTCTGATAAATCAGCAGTCTTTCACGCAGGTCGTCGCTGATGTTCATTGTGCAGTGTCCTTTGGGCAATATTCGTTGTTGGGTGCTCTGAGCATTGCGTCGAGTTCTGCAAAGAGATCATCCCGTTTCACTAAGCGTCCTCTCGCTTCATCCCGGCGCTTGATTTCAATGCCGTCTTGGGCCAGTGTGCGCCGGCTGATGGTCAGACGCCAAGGGATGCCAATCAGATCTGCGTCGTTGAACTTGACCCCTGCCGTCTCGTCCCGGTCGTCGTAGAGGACTTCGTACCCCCGTTCCTCCAGTTCCCGGTACAGTTTCTCTGCCTGCTCGACCACTTCTGGTTCATTGGTGCTCAGAGCGACCAAGTGAATCTGGAAGGGTGCAACAGACGCTGGCCATACGATGCCTTTCTCGTCGTGATGCTGCTCCACGATCGCAGCCATGAGCCGCCCGGTGCCTATACCATAGGAGCCCATGACAATGGGTCGGGCTTGTCCGTTCGGGTCCAGATAAGTTGCCCCCACCGCCTCGCTGTACTTGGTCCCCAACTTGAACAGGTGTCCGAGTTCGATGCCCCGTACCGCGGTGAGTGCCCTCCCGCATTTGGCACAGGCATCGCCGGCTCGCGCCAAGGCGATGTCCACCACCATATCCGCTGTGAAGTCGCGGGGATAGTTGACGTTTTTGAGGTGGTAGCCCTCTCTGTTTGCCCCGACCACAAAGTTGCTGCCGGCGGTGATGGATTGGTCGGCGATCACCCGTGCGCTGCCTGTGTAGCCCACCGGCGAGGCATATCCGGCTACGATCTCGGCCTCTCGGAGGGCCTCATCGCTGGCCGGCTCTAGTCCCGTCCCGCCCAGCACGTTGGACAACTTGACCTCATTCACGTCCAGATCGCCACGGATCACGACAAAGATGACCTGGCCCTCGCTCGTGGTGTAGAAGACGGCTTTCAAGGTCTGTCGAGTGGGCACCCCCACGTATTCGGCCACACTCTGAATCGTCTCGCACCCTGGCGTGGCCACCTCCTCGATTGGCTGTTCAGGCTGTCTCTCCTGCGGTGGCAGGGCGAAGATGGCTTTCTCTGCGTTGGCTGCGTAGCCACAGCCTGGGCAGAGGATGAGGGTGTCCTCGCCCTCCTCGTTCACGATCATGAACTCGTGGGAGATTGCGCCGCCCATAATACCGGTATCCGCCTCCACTGCGATCGTCTCTACGGCGCAGCGTCGGAAAATGTTCGTGTAAGCCTGGTACATGCGCGGATAGTATTCGTCCAGACTGGCCGAGTCGGCATGGCAACTGTAGGCGTCTTTCATGGTAAACTCTCGGGCTCGCAACAGGCCGCCCCTGGGCCGCGGCTCGTCGCGGAATTTGGTCTGAATGTGATACACCATCAGCGGGAGTTGGCGGTAGGAGTGTATCTCGCGGCGTAGGAGGTCGGCAACGACTTCCTCGTGAGTCATAGCCAGGACCATTGGCCGACCTGCACGGTCCTTGAACCGCACCAGCGCCGGGCCTGGAGCGTGCGCATCGTAGCGGCCAGTGGCTATCCAGACTTCGGCAGGATTGACCACGGGCAGGCTCACTTCTTGTCCTCCGATGGCGTCCATCTCTTCGCGCATGATAGTCTCGATCTTGCGCAGCACGCGCCACCCCAGAGGCAAGTAACTGTAGATGCCCGCGGCAAGCGGACGGATCATCCCGGCCCGCAACATCAGTTGATGGCTGATGAGATCAGCCTCCGCTGGCGTCTCACGGAGTGTACGGCCCAGAAGTCTGGAGAATCGCATAGTTGCCCTCCCATGATTGCTTCGCGGTTGAGTGAAGTTTACTCATTTCCTGACCCTGTGCAAAAAGAGAACCATGGATTTGGCTTCTCCTGCCCCTTTCAGATATAATGGCGGACAACTTTCCCTTCGTTGGAGGCTAACGTTGTTCATCGAAACACTCGTCGTAGGTCCATTGCAGGCCAACTGCTACATCGTGGGAGATAAGGCCACCTCAGAAGCGTTGGTGATTGACCCTGGCGGTGATGCCGATAAGATACTCGATGTCATTGCCGAATTGGGCGCGACTGTCAAAATGATCGTGAATACCCACGGGCACGTGGATCACATCCTGGCCAACGGGCGGATCAAAGAGGCCACCAATGCCCCCATTGCCATTCACGCCGCCGACGCGGGGATGTTGACCAACCCCCTGGCCGCTTTTTCATTCTTGCTCGGCGTGCTGAAGCCAAGCCCGCCTGCCGATGTGATGCTCTCCGAGGGCGACGTGCTGGATGTGGGGGGTGTTCATCTCCGCGTGATCCACACCCCAGGCCACTCTCGGGGAGGCATCTGCTTGTACGAAGAGAAAGAGGGCGTGGTATTCACTGGCGACACGCTATTTCAAGGGGGCATCGGGCGCTTTGACTTCCTCGGCGGCAGCCGTCAGACGCTTCTGGATAGTATCCGCACCAAGTTGCTCACCCTGCCGGATGAAACTGTCGTCTACCCGGGTCATGGCCCGGCCACGACCATCGGCCAGGAGCGACGATACAATCCCTTCTTGATTTGAGAACAGTCTGAACCACCCTCGCGCCCACTCCCATATCTCCCTGGATTTGGAGGATGGTGAGGACCAACGCTATTCGCCGTCCTCCGGTGTCTGGAGCAGCGAGGCGCGAGTGATGGCGTCCTCGCCGTATTTGCGGCGGATCTCGTCCACCGCCCGGCTCAGCCGGTCCAGGCGGCTTTCCGATGTCTCGAACAGGCTCAGTTGCCGCATCTTCGTCTCCAGGTTGCTGGTAGCGACGCCGAGGAGACGTACTTTCGTGCCCTGCTGCCAGACTTTCTCTAACAGGGCACGTGCCTGCTCGTAGATGGTGTCGCCCAGGTTAGTTGGCTGGGACAGCGTGGTACTGCGGGTGATGGTAGTGAAGTCCGGATAGCGCAACTTGAGGGTGATAGTTCGGGCGCGCAACTTGTCGGCGCGGAGGCGGGCCGCTATCTTATCGCTGAGGGCCAACAGGGTGCGCCGCAACTCGTCGGGATCGCCGACATCGCGGGCGAAGGTGTACTCGTGGCTGACAGACTTGGGTTCGTGAGTTGTCTCCACTGGCCGGGGGTCAATACCTTGCGCCCGGAGACGGATGTCACGCCCGTGTTCGCCAAACAGGGCCTTCAGTTGTTCATCCGGTAGTGCTGCCAATTGGCCGATGGTCTCAATGCCCTGTTCCCTCAGGCGACGACTCATCACCTGGCCCAGGCCCCAGAGCATCTCAATCGGCAGAGGGGCGAGAAATGCCGCCTCTTGGCCGGGCGGTACTACTACCAATCCACCCGGTTTCCGCAGACCTGAGGCGATCTTGGCCACGAGTTTATTGCTCGCTACGCCTACCGATGCGGAGAGCCCCAGTTCTCGCTGAATGCGCTCTTGGATGGTGCGCGCCAGGGCTTCTGGTGGACCCCAGCGCAGTTCTGTCCCCGTTAAATCCAAGAATGCCTCATCAATGGAGATGGGTTCCACCAGGGGTGTGTATTCGCGCAGGATTCTCATTACCCGGCGTGAATAGTGGCTGTACTCTGACCGGTGTCCAGGGAGGAGGATAGCCTGAGGACAGAGGCGCAGTGCCTGAGAGGTGGGCATTGCCGAGCGCACCCCATAGGCTCGCGCCGCATACGATGCCGAGGAAACGACCCCGCGGGCCTTTGGGCTGCCGCCGACAATAATGGGCTTGCCCGCGATGCTGGGGTCGAGCAGTTCTTCCACCGAGGCGAAGAACGCATCCAAATCCAAGTGAATGATCGTCCGTTGCACTTGCACCACCCTGTCCGAAATGGTAGAATAGAACTGAACCTGAGTCAAGCCGGCAGGAGGACGAAACAATTATGTATGTGGACCGACGGATGCTCGAAGAGGAAGAAGAGCGGCGGTTAGCACCCTACGCGGTGAAGAGCAGGGAATCGCGGGGGCGGGAGTACCCCGAAAGCGAACACGATTACCGCACCGCTTTTCAACGCGACCGCGACCGCATCATTCATACCACCGCTTTCCGACGTCTGCGCAACAAAACCCAGGTGTTCATCCCGCTCCTGGCAATGGGTGATCCCATCCACTACGAAGGGGACTACTACCGCACTCGTCTCAGCCATACTTTGGAGGCAGCCCAGATCGGGCGCACCATGGCCCGGGCACTGGGGCTCAACGAGGACTTGGTGGAGACCATTGCCCTGGCCCACGACTTGGGCCACACCCCCTTCGGACACGCTGGTGAGGTGGCGCTTAATGAACTGATGGCAGATCAGGGCGGCTTCAACCACAATATGCAGAGCCTGCGCATCGTTACGGTGCTGGAGGAACGCTATCCGGATTTCCCTGGCCTGAACCTCACTTGGGAAGTGCGCGAGGGCATTGTCAAACACGTCACTGAGTACGACACGACCGACGCGGCTGGCTATGAGCCGGAACTTCACCCCACGCTGGAGGCGCAGTTGGTCAGCCTGGCCGATGAGATCGCCTATAATACGCACGACTTGGACGATGGCCTGCGCTCTGGACTGATCACCCCGCAGCAACTGATGGGACTGTCTCTCTGGGAACGGGCGGTGCGAGCAACGGAAATTGATATGACCCACGGGCTCTCCGAGTTCGACCGCCGGCGCGTAGTCCGCTACCTGGTGAACGCAGAGGTAACCGACGTGATCCAAGCCACTGCGGCGCGATTAGACGCGCGGGGGATCCGATCGGTGGAAGATGTCCGGACCGCAGAGGCGATGCTGGCCGGGCATTCTGATGAGATGACCGCGGAGAACCGCGAACTGAAGGATTTCCTATTGCGGAATCTCTACCGCCACTACCGGGTGATGCGAATGCAGGTGAAGGGGCAGCGCATTGTAACCGACTTGTTCCGCGCCTATCAGAGGGAGCCGACGCAATTGCCGCCGGGCATCCAGGCGCGCCTCGGTACGGCGTCACTGGAGCAGGTCATCTGCGATTACATCGCCGGGATGACCGACCGCTTCGCTGTCGAGGAGTATCGCAGCCTGTTCGAGGCCGGCGCCCGGGCGTGAAGTAGTGGGAGACTTTAAGATAAATAAGGGAAACTTATTTTGAAAACCAGCCCTCCCTTTGCATCACCTCTGCCACAATCCTGTTGCTTGGGCTATCTCCTCTGGCTACGAAAACACCCACATTCTGTCCGACCGCTTCGGCTAACTCCGCAATATCCTTGTGTGTAAATCCCGGGCAAAGGAGAATGGCGTGAACCCCTTCTTCTTTGACAAGATTTTGGCACACTTCGACCGCTTGAGCCTGATTTTGAACTACCCTCACAAAGAGTTTGTACTTGGGAGTCTCAATAAGGCCCTTGTGTTTCTCCGGCTCTGCGTCAGGAGCATGGGCAAGGAAGACCACTTTGAATGCCGTATTGATCACCTCCTTGTGACAAAATTCGGCCTTGCTCGTGGGCTGCTCTGAGCAGAACTGAATTGCTTGCCCGCGAGAGGCCGATTTTCGCATGTGCAACCGCCAATACCAGGGAGTCGCGTGTGTGGCATTATCGGTGGGCGCGTGTTTGGCAGGGCTCAATTCGTTACGCCTTGACTGCTCGCTTCTTACCCTCTGGAATCTTGGTCAACTGAAGTACCAGACGCAACGCTTCATTCACTGCTTGTTCGGTCGGAAACGCTTTTGCCACATCGGGGTCTAGTAACACTAGATTCGTGCCAGCGTGATATCGCTCCGCGTATTTTCCTCGGACAGCACCTTTGAGTAGTTCTCGCAAATCATATTCCGAACGAAGTTCATCATCCATTTCACTTTGAAGTTTCTTGTTCATAGGCTTTCCTTTCGGCGCGTGTTAATTCACGCGCACTGATAATTCTAATGCGATCGCCGCGCTCTGCAAAAGCCACTATTAAAAGTCGAAAGCGATACGACATACCAACAATGATGTATCGGTCTTCTTCGTCTGAATGGTCGGGATCAGAGACAGTCGCACTGAGCGGATCACCGAACACCGTCGCTGCCTCAGCGAAGGAAACCTTATGCTTGCGTAGGTTCTTTGCTGCTTTCTGTGGGTCCCATTCAAATTCCATACGTGGTCAACCAGTGATTCCCGAACTGTAGTGGAATGTCGCCTAACACTGGAACCTTGCGCCGTGCGAGGCATAGGCACAAAGCATGTGTATAGAGGCGCATCGCGTATTAATTCTTCTCAAAGTTCCTGAACCTGTGCCTCCCTGCTTCAACAACGACGAAGGCTCGCATCAGTTCGACTTCAGAATGTTCCTCCAGAACGTTTAGCAGTTGTTCATCAGTGATCGCTTGCGCGCCAGCGCTCCAGTTGTCACATGTAGATTTCGGCAAACGCTGGAGCCTTGCGCCGAGCGTTAAGCATGGCCATAAGACATGTGTTTACGGTGGCACACTCTTCCTCAGGATTTTTTGCCTTGAGCCGCACGTTGCTCCAGCCATTGCTTTAGCGAACGCTGGCTCTCTCCCGACGGTTTTCCTAAAAGTAGATTTTCTACACTTATATCTTCGTCAAGATCAGGCCAATGAATGCCCTCTCCATCGCCAATCAGGCGCCAGTTATTGCGTTCCCTTGGTGTGCCATGTAAAAGTCGAGGATACCATGCCAAAGGCACTGAAACTGCGCGCCCGTCACTAAGGTCAACCATCAGAGCGTCTTCGGTCACAGTAACATGTCGCGCGGTGGCCAACCGTATTTCAATCGCTGAAGAATTCATCCCATCTCCCCAAGAAATATTCTCTATTTTCCTCTACAAGCCTTTGTATCTGGTTGATCTCACTTTGGCTAAACCCTTTGCTATACTGAAGTCTAACGGGGTCAAGCCAAAATTTACCTTTGTTCCTTTCGCGCTCAACGTGGATGTGAGGCGGTTCATCTCGGTCGCCAGAATAAAAGAAGAATCGGTAAGGGCCAGAAATCAAGACAGTTGGCATGTTTCTCCGTTATTGTGCGGGGCGGCACATTTTCGTTGCGCTTCCCGCAACAATTGCGTCAGGAATCCAACTGGGAAGAGATTCTCCCGCGACCCGATATTCCTGGCTATAGCGGGTATCTACCCCGCCCCCAAGTAGATGGGTGGCTAAAGAGTTAACATAAAGTGTAGGAGGACGCCGACCCAGAAATAGTGACCCTTTCCCCCGGCGGCGGGATATTTCGGCTCCTCGTGGTCCCGAATTATCACGTTGGGCGCTATGACTCCGCGCCTTCCTCTGCCCTGGTCACGGTGAGTTGCAGTTGGAGGCGATCGAAGACGCTGTTGGGCTCAGGGGTGCCCGTCCTGTATTCCATGTCGAGCACTTCTGCCTCCAGGCGCAGGGCCGGCGCTTCCAGGACGATGACCTTCCCCTTGCTCACGGGCACCATCTCGCCCCTGGTCCCCAGGCGAGCGCGGATGTTCTCATCGCGAAAGGCGTATTCGCTCACCAGGAACTTCTGCAGGGTGGTGCTCTCCTCGGGCTTTCTGCCGTGCTTGTCGAACAGGAGCATTTTGAATGCGGTCACATTGCGCGGGGTGCCCGTGCCGATGGTCTCGGCGATGGCAATGCCGCAGTCGCCCAGGAATTCGCCGTTCCACTCGATGTCGAAGGAGTCATCGTAGTTGTCGTCACCGTACCGATAGAAGGCGACAAAGGTGCCGAGAGCCTCCCTTGCTCGAACGGGCATCTCCGCCCCCAGCGGCTCCAGTTCCTCTGCTTCCTCGATTTCCTCCATGGGCCGAACCGCGCGCATCCGTGTTCGACGCTCGCCTTCCCGTCGCTGCAGGATGGTGAACAGGATGGCCAGCCCCAACAGAATGAGGACCACCATCACCAATATACCCAGTGTCCTCCCCAGGCTGCCGGGTACTGGCCCCCCAGGTGTCGCCGTCGGTTGAGGTGCTGAGACCGCTGTTAGATTGAGGGCCCCGGACAATTTCTGAACTCGCGCCCCGGCCGCCGCGTTTCCGGCTACCAGATGGGCCTGCGCGAGTTGGTTCAGCAGCGCCAAAATCTCAGCATCGGTGCCCGTTGGACCCTTCAAGTCTGCGATGCGAGCCCGGGCGGCATCCAGGTCACCTGTTATATCGTACGAGTCTGCTATCATCTGGAGATAGGTGATCTTGTGTCGCGGTCGCAAGTCAGATGGGTCCGTGTTGTACCATTGAACAGGGAAAATCCACCATCCCAGAACCACGAGTCCGATGAGCAGGCCCAACACGAACGCGATGATGGTCTCCGTCGTGATCCGTCTGCGAATGTTGTTGAGCAGGTCATTGGTTCCCACGATTCACCTCCTGGATGTTGCCCTTGTGCCGTAGAGCACGGCGACCACTGGTGAGTTGCCACTATGATATTGACACATATATTCTACCATAAATCAGGTCTGAACGCAAGTAACCTTCCTAACACGAGGTTGGCAACAGCAGAGAATTCCGGGGTGGTAACTTACATTGACAAGCACTCAGTGCTGCAATAGAATAACCCCGAAGAGGGGCACTTTTCGCAGAGGAACGTGCGAATGGACTGTTAGGGTGAGGATGAGCCTTTGATTACGCATCGCATCACGGGGGCCTCAAAATCAGATGGATTACGGCCATTGGACTTGAGCCGGGATCTAAGGCCTTTAGCCGACCTGATTGAATTCGCCTTTGGGGCCGAACTGGACCAGACGGGCAACCAAATCACGCGCGAGATCCGTAGTCTGGCTCCCTTTGGTCCCATCCTGTCCGTTTTCAACCTTCTCAACGCTCCTCTAAGTGATATGCTCAACGGGTTCGTGTGGGCGGAGGACCGGCGCTTGGTCGGGAATGTTACGGTAACTTTACAGCGGCGCGGCGTATGGATGATCAGCAACGTGGCCGTTTACCCAGAATACCGTGGACGGGGCATTGCTCGTCAACTAATGGAAGCGGCACTGAACCTCATTGAAGAGCGCGGTGGACACACCGTTCTCTTGCAGGTACGAAGTGACAACCAGGCTGCCCAGACGTTGTATAAGCATCTGGGCTTCACGTGCTATGAGACGACGGTAGATTTGTCCGGCCAGATACCGGCTATGGAAACAAAGCCCGAATTCCCCGCCGGCACCGTTCTGCGCCCAGAGCGGGCGGGCGACTGGCAGCAGTTGTACGACTTGTATTTGGCTACTACCTCTCCCTCGTTTCGTAAATATCATCCGGTCTCGCCAAGGGCATTCCGCCGGCCCTGGGGAAGTGGCATCGTGGAGGCTCTGGGCGACTGGTTGACCGGTGGTGGTCACTGGAGGCTGGTTGTGGAGAGGGATGGTCGCGATATCGTAGCCAGCCTGAGTGTGAGCGCCACATCGGAGGGGGTGCAGCGCTTGCGTCTGCTCGTCGCCCCATCTGAATGCGGCAGCCTGGAAAGCGCGCTGGTGGACGAGTCACTGCGTCGGCTGCGCCCGTGGGCCGGCACGCGAGTTGCCTGTACGGTGCCAGCGAGTCATACCGCAACCCTGGAGGCACTGAAGAGGCGGGGCTTCAGCGAAGTCCGCCGCCTCGATCAGATGGCCCTGGAAATATTCTGACCAGCAGCAAAGCGACCTTTGCGGACATCTCCCAACTGTCAGGGAGCAGAGAGCCGAAACCGATACGCCTGACCCACGTATAGCACTCAGAAGAACATTCGTGGCAGGGAAAGGAGTTCCCATCATGCGGAAAGTACTGGCACAGTGGATTATCTACACGTTGGCGCTCTGGGCGGCAGCGAAATTCGTGCCGGGCATCCATGCCGGCGGAGACTGGACCGTCTTAGTAGCAGTGGCACTCATCTTTGGCTTGGTCAACGCTCTTTTCCGTCCCATCCTGACGCTGCTTTCGTGTCCCCTCCTGATCCTGACTTTGGGCCTGTTTACTCTGGTGATCAATGCTGTTTTGCTCCTTTTAGCCTCGATGATCGCCGAAGCCCTCCATATACCTTTCTATGTGGACGGATTCGTCCCGGCTTTCTGGGGAGGGTTGGTAGTGGGTATTGTGAGCGTGGTGCTCAGCCTGGTGTTTGGCGAAGACAGAGAGGCAAAGCGGCGCCGCCATTAGGGCAGAGTCGCTGGTGGCTGGCCAAAAGGAAAGCCGGGAGTGAATCCCGGCTGTACTTCCTCTCTCCTATCGGCCGAAGAGCGATTTCCACCCCCCATTCGCCCTTCCGTTGTTGAGCATACGGGTCAAGCCCCGCATGGCAATGACAACTACCGCCACGCCGGTCAGGATGAAGAGCAGCCCGCGCAGGGGCCGGGGGATGAACTGCAGAGTGAGATACCATACGAACTCTGGAAACGGTTGCACGCGGTAGAGATGGGTGAGCAAGTAAGCGATGCCCAAACTCAACCACACTCCACCCAAGACGAAAAAGGCCAACCATCGAGCAGACTGCTGCAGCAGGGCGGTCGTTTTCCCTGTGGCAATCCGCCGGATCCGGGGCACGGGGGAGAGTACATCTACCCGCGGCAACAGGGCGCTTTCTTTGACCAATGCCTCTGCTTCTTGCCTCTCTGCCGGAGCGATCACGGGCGGCAGATAGGGGTGCCCGAGGAGCCGGGTGTTTTCCTCTTCGCACAGCACGTAGTCAGCCGCATGCCTGATATCCCGGGCCACCGGGAACCCGCCGATTTCGGGCTGGTGTCCGCCGAATAAATCGCTCATCGTGCGCTCGCCTAACACTAAGACTGGCCGACACCCAACTGTGTAAGCCAGGTTCACATCTTCGGGTTGATCGCAAATCAGGTAGCACTCGGGCAAGCGCAGGTCCAGTTGTTCCGCTGCTTCTGAGAGAAGGCCGGGTTGTGTACCCCAGCAGGCGCACTGATCCTCAACCGAATGCGGGCAATAGACTACCGCGTCCATTCGGCCGCCACCAGCCGACAGGCGCTCCAGTAGTTCTCGGGTGCTCTGGCCATCACCGTCTGGCCCGCGATGGGTGGGGTCGAGCAGGATGGAGAAAAGCCCGCTCTGCGACAAAAGCCGCACGGCCTCTACGCTCTCCTGGGCCGGACCCTCGCCTGGCTTGGTGAGCAGACACTCTTGCTTGATGAACACTGCCCTCATCTTCGTCCTTTATCCTCGCGTCAGATAGATTGAACCCCATTGGCTGGCCATATATTACCACCTTTTGTGCTCTAACGTAAAAACGCTCAGATGGCATGGAAAGTTGCATGGTCGGGCCTCCGCTTTTCACTTCCGGAGTATTTCCTCTGCAAAACTCGTGCCGAATCCCAGGGGTTTGACGCCCAACAATTCGGCTATCGTCTGCCCCAGGTCGGCGAAAGTGGGCCGTGTTCCCACGTTCACACCGGGCCGGATGGGAGCACCATACAGGAGCACGGGCACGTACTCCCGGGAGTGGTCGGTGCTGGGTGTGGTGGGGTCATTGCCGTGATCGGCGGTGAGCACCAGCACGTCTTCGGGGTGCATCGCGCCCGTGATCTCGGGCAGGCGACGGTCCACCGCTTCCAATGCATCGGCGTAGCCACGCGGGTCGTTGCGATGGCCGTATAGCATGTCGAAGTCCACCAGATTGGCGATGATGAGTCCGGCCTGGTCCTGGCGCATAAATTCCACAATCGCATCTATCGCGGCCATGTTATTACCGCTGTGGTTGGACTGTGTGAGGCCCTGGTTGGCGAATATATCCTCGATCTTGCCTACGCCCATCACCTCCAATCCGGCTTCGCAGACATGGTCGAGCAGGGTTGGCCCGGGCGGAGGTGCGGAGAAGTCCTTACGGCGCTCGGTGCGCACGAAATGACCTGGCCGCCCTACGAATGGTCGGGCGATGACCCGTCCGACGTTGTGCTCGCCGGTCAGCAAGTCGCGGGCGATGCGACTCATGCGGTATAGTTCCTCGATGGGCACGATGTCCTCGTGGGCGGCGATCTGGAAGACGCTGTCGGCGGAGGTGTAAACGATGGGCCAACCCGTGCGCATGTGCTCTGCCCCTAAGACCTGGATGATCACTGTCCCCGAAGCGGGCACGTTGCCCAGTGTGGGTCGGCCGATGCGACGTTCGAACTCTGCGATGAGGTGAGGTGGAAAGCCGTGCGGGTATGTGGGCAATGGAGTCGGAGAGTAGAGGCCGGCCAGTTCCCAATGGCCGATGGTGGTATCCTTGCCCGCCGAGGCCTCGGCCATGCGCCCGTAGGCTCCCAATGGTTTCTCCACCGGGGGCACCCCCTCGATCTCGAGGATGTTGCCCAGACCCAGGCTGCCCATATTGGGCAAATGCAAACCCCCGACCGCCTTGGCTGTGTTCCCCAATGTATTGGATCCAACGTCGCCGTACTGGTCGGCGTCGGGCAATTCACCCACCCCGACGCTATCGAGCACAACGAATATCACACGTCTGACTTTGGTCATCTTTCGTCTTTGCACCTGCTGCTTTTTGTGGTAAACTTCCCACCAAATTTGGGAGGAGGCATCGATGAAAAAGGGCCGAGTTTTCTCCGGTGCCCGCCCGACGGGCCGCCAACACTTGGGCAACTACCTGGGAGCCATCCAGAACTACGTCGCTCTCCAGGAGGACTACGACTGCATCTACTGCGTGGTGGACCTGCACGCTCTAACCACGCTGCGTGAAACCGAAGCGCTGAGAGAGAACACCTATGACATGGTGTTAGACTGGCTCGCCGCAGGTATGGACCCTAAGCGCAGCATCATCTTCGTCCAGTCTCATGTTCCCCAGGTGACAGAACTGCACACTATCCTCTCGATGGTCACACCCTTAGGCTGGCTGACCAGGCTACCCACGTTTAAGGAAAAGGTCCGCCAGCAACCGGATAACGTGAACTATGGTCTGGTGGGCTATCCGGTGCTGATGGCCGCCGACATCACCCTCTACAAGACCAATGTGGTCCCAGTCGGTGAGGACCAATTGCCCCACCTGGAATTCACGCGCGAGATCGTGCGCCGCTTCAACCACCTTTTCGGTGAGGTGCTCGTGGAACCGGAAGCCAGGCTTACCGAGACACCGCGCGTGCTGGGCATAGATGGTGTGAATAAAATGAGCAAGTCGCTCAACAATCACATTGAACTGGCTGCCGAGCCCGATGAGATCCGCCGCCGGGTGATGAGCATGGTCACCGACCCGGCCCGCCAGCGCCGCACCGACCCCGGTCATCCAGAGATTTGCAACGTACAGCAATTGCACAGATTATACACCAATGCCGCCCGCGTTGCGGAGATTGACCAGGCCTGTCGCCGCGCCGGGATCGGCTGCGTCAAGCATAAAGAGGAATTTGCCGAGTGCCTGATCGCGGCTCTGGCTCCTTTCCGTGAACGCCGGGCTCAATTGGCCCGCGACCCCAACTTAGTATGGGATATCCTGTCCGATGGTGCCAAGCGCGCCCGCGTCATAGCCACTGAGACCCTAACCCAGGTCAAGGCGGCAGTGGGCCTGCCATAAAGCGCGCGCCCGGAACCTGAATGACGCCTTCCGCCAGGCTGGCTCCGGCTTCCAGGGCAGCCGCCACATCGCCTGTGGCCAGCCACTGGACGATGAAAGCGGCGGCAAACGCATCCCCAGCCCCGGTGGTATCTGCCACCGGGACTTTTCTTGCCTCGCGGCAATGTACTCCTGTCCGCGTCCCGGCGATTGCACCTCCCGAACCCAGCTTCAGGGCTACCAAGGGAAAACGCTCCAGGAGAGCCTCCAGTACGTCTTTGGGCTCTTCTGCGCCGGTCAGCACTCGTCCTTCGTGCAGGTTGGGGAAGAAAAGGTCCACCCCGGCCGCTAAACGATAGAAGGCATCGCTCCCCAACTCCGAGAGATAGCCGTAAGACGACGGGTCCAGGGAAAGCAACCCGCCCCTCTTTTTGACATAACGCATCGCGGTCAGTGCCGCTTCCCGCGGCTCATCCTCGAAGAAGGAGTAGGCGGTGACATGAAGCAGCCTTGCCTGGTCGAGCAGGCGGTAGTCCAGATCGTCTCGGCACAGGGTAGAGGTGGCACCCCGGGCCACGAACATAGTCCGCTCACCGGTCTGGTCCACCAGGCACATAGTAACGCCCGTCGGCTTTTTGGCTCGCGCCACAGCGGTGCAGACGCCTTTGGCGCGTAGGTCATCCACGATCAGCCGGCCCAGGATGTCATCGCCCACTTTCGCTATCAACCCGGCCTGGCCGCCACAGCGTGCCACCCAAACGGCAAAGTTCGCCGCCGAACCGCCCGGTGAGATAGTCGCTTGCACAAAACAATCGGTGCCGTAGCGGATAGGCGATCTGGTCTGGCACACGATATCCAGCAGGGCATCCCCAAGCGCGACGATCATATTCCTTCCCCGGTGGCAAGTATAGGGTATCGTCAGCCCGGCGTCAACTTGCAGAAACACCCGGGTTATGAGTTTCTCTAGACAATGGGAAGTACGAGATAGCCAAGGGATGAGAGAGCGTTCGCTGGTAGTGGAGCCACAACAAAAAGGCCCGCCCCAAGCATGGCGCGGGCCTGCTGATAACTCCCCGGGCTCAAGGGGCCGGATACACCTGCACGAAATCGCCGTTCTCCACCTTGAAAATGTACACGTGCTGCTCGCGCAAATCGCCCTTGCTGTCGTAGGTTATATGTCCCACCAGGGTGTTGAAGTCCAGGCTGCGAATGGCATCGGCCACCCGCGCAGCATCGAAGGTCTTTGCGCGCTGGACGCCCTCGGCGATCACCGCCAACGCACTGTATCCGGCAATGCTGTAAGTGCCAGGGTTGCGCTTCTCCAGAGCCTGATAGTCCTTCCACCATCGAGCGTCGGCAACGACATCGGGGTCTGGGGTGATGCCACTCACATAGACTCCTTCGGCTGCCCGCCCCGATCCGTCAATGAATTCGTATAGGAAGCAGCCGTCGCTGGCCATGAAAGTCGCCGTCAAGCCAGCCTCACGCAACTCTGGTAGGAGCACGTAGCCCTCGGTCTCGTATCCGGCCAGGAAGACGGCATCGGGCTGCAGTTGGGCGATCTGTTGCACCGCCTTTACCTGAGTTGGGGCGGCCTCTTCGATCTCGATGGTCGCTGCCGGTTCGATACCCAGGTTGCGCAGCGCCAACACCATTTGATCCTTCAGCCCACGACCGTACTCGTTGTTGGCGTAGACGAGGGCGATGCGCTTAGCGCCCAGGGTCTCCACCAGGAAACGAGCATCCACCGGGGCCTGGGCGGCATCGGTGGCGTTCACCCGGAAGAAATTGGTGTAGCCTTTCTGGGTGATGGAGACGTCGCTGGCCGTTGGTGTAACAACGATGATGGGCAGGTCTTTGTAGATTTCCATTGCGGCGAGGGTCTGGCCACTATTGTAATGTCCCACTACTCCGATCACCCTCTCGCCGCGGTCGATGGCTTCCTGCACCTGGCGCGCTACTTCTACCGCCACATCGGAATCGGCCTCATCGTCCAGGGCGATCACCTTGACCTCATAGCCCAATAGGCCCCCTGCCTTGTTGAGGTGGTCGGCCATCAGGTTCACGCCCCCGACCACGGTCTGGCCGCCATCTGCTTGCCAGCCCGAGAGGGGTGCGGCTACGTAGACGATCACTTGCCCTTTGGGCTTTTGCTGACAAGAAGGCATCAGGATCAGCATCAGAACGCTCAGATAAAGGATTGTTCGCTTCCACATCGTGTTACTCCCTGAACACTGGCCAAAGGCTCCTATGATGTGCCATTGGCCTTGGTCAATTCTCGCCGGAAACTATGATGGGACCAGGGGTCCCGTGCTGGTATACTTGTTCCATACTGGATACGATATCCTGCAGGGCCTGGATTTGGTCAGCGATGTCCTGGGCCAGACGCCTGCTGCGGGAACTATCAATATCTTGCGCCCCCAGGAGCTGCAATTGGGAATAGACCATGCCCAGTGCACTCAAGGATGTTTCCAGTTGGTACTCGGCTCGCTCCATCACGTCTTGCAGTTTGCGAAGGTTATCTAGTTGTCCTTGCTTGGCTTGGATGGCCTGTTCGATCTGGGCACGCACGGCCGGGTCATTCTCTCGCTGGGCACGGATCCGCAAGGCAGTGATCTCGCCGGGCAGGTTGCCCAAATCGCGTTGCACCAGCGTGTCGGCCAGGTATTCATCCATCCCCTTGGCGAGTCGGTACATATTGGCGATCCAGTCGGTCACGCCTGCCGTGGTATCACGCAAATGGTCCCGCAACACGCCTGGTTTGCGTCCCTGCACAAAGGACTCGATACGGGCGCGATACTGCAGGGCTTTTTCGATTTTTTCCCGGTAGGCAGGTGTGCGGATAGCGGCGGGGTTGAAACGCTGGCGCAACATGTTGGCTACCACCTGCTGGCCAGTTCGCTCGTCGGTCAGGCTGGTGATGACGATGAGGGATTCGCTCACGCCTCCCAACGCTAGCCAGTACCAGGGTTGCCACCAGGGGAGGGGCTGTGGGAACAGGAAGAACAGCACGATGAACGTGGCAATGGTAACCGCGCTCTCCCAGCGGAAGAAAGCATGCTCCAGCATAGCCCGGAAGGTGCGTTGTCTGAGTTCGTCCTGCTTCAGGGTGCTCATGATCACTCCGTTTTTCCTGCTCTGTGTCACCGGAAGATAGCCTAGAAGTACGTGGACAGAATCTTGTAAAGTTGGCCGATGGTCTCCGGATCGCCGCGTCTGGCTTGACCACCAGTGGCTTCGGCGATCTCCTGCAGTGTCGCCATGTCCGCATCGTCGCCATAGGCAATACAGAAGACGACCACGGGGACCCCGCTCTGGTTTCCCCTCCGCATTTTGTCCACCAACCGGGGGAGCGTCCACCGGGAGTTATTCTCTTTGCCATCGGTCATCACCACGATGGCATTGATGCGCTCTGAATCGCCAAGCATTTGCAGTTGCGAGTAGGCGAACTCAACCGCATCCAATAGCGCCGTATCACCGCCTGCCTCGAGGGCCTGCACTTGTTCCACCAAAGCGGCGCGGTTTCTGCGCATCTCATCCAGCAGCAATAGATGCGTGACTTCGGAAGAGAATTTGATCAGGCCCACCCGTTCCTCTGGCCCGCGAATCTGATCCAGGAAGACCAAGAGCCCTTCCTTGGCCTGTGCTAACTTCTCGCCCTCCATGCTGCCGGAGACATCTGCCACCAGGTACACGTTGGTCTTGCGCTTGGTGTAGTACCAAGCATCGCGGACGACCTGCACCACCGCGGGGCTGGGAACCTGCAGCGTGGTTTGAGGCTGTGTGGGGTCCACGCCGTTCGCTGCGGTGATAGGAGAAGAAGGATCGTCTAAGGCGATGGTCAGGTCGGTGGGTCGGTAGCCGAAAGATAAGATGCGCATCTGGACATCGTGGGAGAGCAGGAATGAAGATAGGACGCGGAAAGCCTGACGCTGACCGATGGTCACCCCCGGCTTTTCGAGCAGGGCCAAGGGGTGGTCTTCCCACATGGTCCCTTCGATCGGGTAAATGGCCACGAGTTTGTCGCGACTGCGCTGGTTGAAATAGATGACCAGTTGCTCTTGGGCAACGAAGGCGTCCAGGTACTCTCGCCCCCGGCTGAGCACTTGTTCGATGATGGCCCATTCGCCCTCGCCGTAGTAGCGTACTGTCCGCTCCAGCGCGCCGACGTAGTTCAGTGTGGCTGGGGCTGTAACATCCTCTTCGCTCAGTCCACGGGTTTTCTCCGCCCCGGCGTAGAATTGGGCTAAGGTGGCCAGAAGGCCGCTCGCTGAGGACGTGCTGGGATGACTCCACCGGAACTGGGGGTCACTTTGGGCCCGGGCCAGTATGTCCCCCCATCCCAGCGCTTTGTCGGGATAGCCGAGGGAACGCGCCACATCCTCCCACATGGCGATCACCACTGGGCTGACGGCATAGCGAACGGTTTCGCCGACCAGGGGCAATTCGTTACCCTGGGCGTACCAGGCATCGTCCAATTGGCTCAGCCAGATGGAAGAGTCTGGGCTGACCACGTCCAACTCACCGCGCAAAGCCTGGCTGAGCATAGTATCTGGGTCGAGCCTGGTAGCCTGAATTCGGATCGGCTTGCCGTCTGGGGTGCGTGGTCTCGTGCGCTCGAAGTCAGTAACCAGGGTCTCGAAAAGCGCTGCCTTCTCGGGGGTGTAACCCACCCGTAGTGTGACCTCGTTCCCGCTGCTCGGGGTGATCCGATTGTATAGCAGAAAGCCAGCGGCTACCATCAAAGCGAGCAAGGACACGAAGCCAACGAGAGAAGCAGCGAGGCAACCGCACTCAGATCTTTGCGTTCTTCGTGGGTTCACCGGTCCCTCCTCAACGCTCGGTCACATTGAGGTCAAACCAGCGCAAGAGCGCCAGCAAGACTTCGCGGTCGGGAGAACGCATCGCTGTGGTGCGTGGGACTACCGTCATGACCCCTTGACTGCTCCAGCGCTCGAAGAGGCTGTTCTCACCAGTCACCGGCACATCGGGGTTGGCCGGGCGCAGGCCACGTTGCACGGCTAATTTCTGGATGTCTGGCTGGAGCAAATAGCGCTCGAACTCCAGCGCCGCATTCTTCTCCAGCGCGGTGGTCTCTTCACCCATCCAGATGGTGTAAGGGAAATCGAACCAAGTGATGTACTCGGGATAGATGATGACCAGCGGATCGGCCCAGCGGGTCTGAATACCAGCCATATTGACCAAGAGATCGCTCTCCAGCAGTTGCCCACCGTCGCCCATCGAGTAGCCAAAGAGAGCCAGGTTTTCTACCGAATAGGCGCTCAGGCTGCTGAAGTCCGTGACGGCGTCCATCAGTTCCTTGAGCCACTTTTGGAATTGGGGGTTGGTGATGTCCGCCACGTTGATGCTGGTTTTCTTATAGTATTCTCCCGCCGCTGCCACCATGGCCACCAAGCCGCCGACGTTCTTATTGGGATTTGGCACCACCAGTTTGAAATAGCCCCATTCTGGTTTCCCGCCCAACTCTGGCCACCCGCCTTTGGCAGTGGCCGCGTCGTGAATGACGCTCCAGTTGATATCGCCGAACTTGGCACGGAGCACATCCGCACGACTGGCGTAAATTCCCCAGGCAAAGAGGGAGATGGCTATCGGGCGAGTACGGTACTCGCCGCCCGTTAGGAAAACATCCCGGCCGCGCTGCTCCTTGAACGTGGCATTGACCAACTCCACCAAGTAGCGGCTATCGGGGATCCACACTGTGGGGAATGGCTCCATCTCCCCGCGTTCCCACCGGCTCATAGCGGTCAGACCGTCCATGGGGATCACGGTCACGCGGATGAGATTGCCCTCCAGTTTGTGTCCTTCGGCGTTGAAGCGGTTGGCTGCTTCCGTGACAAAGGGCTCCACAGGCAGAGCACATACCACTCGGATCTCCAATGTCTGAGGGCCCTGGATCAAAGGCTCTACTCCGCCCGCACGGCGTAGGTATAGCCCCACGGCGACAACGCCAAGTGCGACTAACAGCACCAGTAAGAAAATAATCCGCGTTCTATTCATAATGTGTACCTCTTCATTCGCTCCGGCGGCGGGAAAAGTCACCGAGGTGCGCAATGGGCTGCTCTGGTGAAAGAGCGGGTCAACCAGACCCCTCGGTAAACGCGCCGAAAGCCAAGCGCCACTTCTCGCGCAGATATTACAACTTGCCCAAGTCCCACGTCAAATCAGACCTACAGACGTACCTCGCGGTCACGCAGGAGGAAATAGGCCAATAAACCGAAAGGCCAGGTGAACCAGGCGATCAGCGCCCACAGGCATCCTGCCTTGCCACGCTTCTCCGAATCAGTGTACACCCACAGGGTGCTGCCGATCATGAGCGCAAAAAAGGCGAGCCAGAGCAATCCAAAGCAGCAGAGTCCGAACGTGCCCGTCCAGTCGGGTGAACGATACATGGTTTCCTCCCAGTTTCAGTGGCGGAGAGCGCCCGCCTATGGGACGCTCTCCGCGGGGTGCAAGCCTTACTTGAGGCCCAGGCGTGTCTTGCGCTCGGCCAACTGGCGATCGATAGTGTCTTTCTCCAAAGCCTCGGCCATCTGGTTGTCCAGTCGCTTGGCGTCAATTTCGCCCTGCGCGGTGGCCTTGTCCAACCGGCGCTGGATCTCATCCCGAATTTCCTGGATGCCAGCCTCGCTCACGGTAACACCGCCCACGCCCTCCACGACCTTGTGGGTGAGTTCTTTGGACTTGGCCAAGTCGAGCATAGCCTGCAATTCGGATCGCTCTTGCTTGGCTTCGGTGAGTTTGGCCTCCAGTTTGAGTTTGGCATCGAGGAGTTTCTGGTATTCGGCCTCGGTGCTCTGCCACTGCGCCTTGTAGGTGTCGGCCAATCTCTGGATGGTGTTCAGGCGATACTGGGCTGCTGCGGCCAGGTCATCCTTGCCCTGTCGCAGGAAGAGGTCAATGTTTCCATCCAGATCCTTAGCCTGAGCCTGGAGTTCCTCGTGCTTCCGCTTGAGCGTCTTGGCCTCGCCGCCTACCGTGGCTGCGGCATCCTCCAAGGCTTCGAGGTTGTCCTCGACCTTGCGGATGTATTCATCCACCACGGCCATGCTGTTGGCGCGCAGCGCCCGGCTGACCAGATAGTTCAGATTGGCGGAAATCAAGGTTCCGACCCTTTCCAGTAGTGATGACATTTCCCGTTCCTCCTTACCTGATAGTGGAGATTAACTCTCCTTTTCACGATTCAATATAGCACAGATCGCCTTTCGTTTCACGACATCCAGCCGACAGATAACCGACAAGTGACCGTCTTCCCCCATTTGCCGGGGGTCGTCATCCTGAATGGAGAGCATTCCTTCATCGGCTGACCAGTTTGTAACCTCGCCCGCGTATCGTGATCAGGTACTTGGGGTTGAGCGGGTCGGGCTCGATCTTCTGACGCAGTCGGCCGATCAGTTTCTCGATGCGGGCGTCGTCCACTTGGTCAATGTAACTCTCGCCCCACACCGCCTCCACGATGCTGTATTTGTCACAGATTTTGTCCATGTTGCCGTAGAGCAGGAGCATCAGCCGGAACTCCAATTCAGTGAGCGGGGGCACCAATTCGCCGTCCACATACACATCGCCGGCCTCCACGTCCAAGCGCACCCCGCGAGGCCTATCGCGGCGGGCCAGTCCTTGCCGCTCCACAAAAGCAGTGAAGAGCGGGGAAAGCGTCTGGTTTTCATTTATCAGGATATGCTTTTCCCGCAGTGCGGCTTTTGCTTGGGGAGTGGCCTCGCCGGTCCCCATAACCAGCGCCAAGAGGGATAATTGCTCGTCCTCGCTGAGGTCGCTCCACAATTTGGCGCACTCGGTGCGGACATTGATGTCACCGTGCAGTTTTTCTCGCACGGCCTCGTAGTGGATCTCATCCGTGCCACGGATATGGCGCGCCTCCTCTTTGGCTGCGATGGTGGCCTGATAGGTTGCATCCAATAGCCCAGGGTGACCACCTGCCGTGCGGATGATGAACGCGATGTCCTGTTCTTTGAGTTTTGGGTCGGTCGGACGAGCCCGATCGGCTAAGTACAGGCGAGCGTCGCCCTCACTAAGCGGAGCCAGATAACGGGTGTGGTGAGAGAAGAGTTCGCAGAACTCATCGGTCTCCCGTCCAGCACGCAATTGGGGGAGCGGGTACGCTGTCGCTGTTACATAGGAAAGGGTCCGGGCGTAGCGATCCTTCAGGGCGCGGAGGTTCAGGAAGATGCGGGCATCTAACTGCTGGAAAACGGCATCGAACTCGTCGAAGAGGAACACCACTTGCCGGCCCAATCCTTCGCCCAATGCGAGGAGGCTCTCGTTGAATCGCAGGGGCACCACGAATTCGCTGCTGGGATTGACCACCTGGGCATGGGCATCGCGGATGCGTTCTACGAGCGATGCGTCGGCGCCGGCACCCTCAAGTGCTCGAGTGAGGTCGCGCAACACAAGTTCGTAGAACCCCTGCTCGCTCGTGCCCAACATAAAGTTGAGGTCCACATAGGTGAAAATGAACTCTCCTGCAGATTGGCCCAGGTAGGTGGCTTGCACATCGGGGCGGCACAGGCTGCGTAAGAGCGCCGACTTCCCGATGTTGCTCACTCCCACGATCGAACAGCAATGACCCTCTTGCACACAAGACATAATGTAGGCAATGTCATCCTTGCGGGTTACGGATGGGATGGGATGGATGGAGGTCATGTCTTATATCCTCCTACGAGTGATGGCTCCTCGCACGTCCCTCGTTCACGAAATGCCAACGGCGTCCAGACAAAGAGTCTCTCGCGTCCGCCAGGCTACGGGCAATGCCGCCAGCGCGGGCAGGGCGGCCACGATGAAAAGCGGCTCTATGCGTCCCATTACGTGATACAACGTCAGCGCCGTCGCAGGTCCGGCGAAGATCACCAAGTCAATGGCCGCGTCGAAGGCTCCTAATGCCGTTGCCGCGCTCTCCGGTGGGGTGATGTCGGCCATCATCACCGAACTCAGCAGAAAAGTGGCGCTAGCGCCCAGACCAAATAGCGTGTACCAGCCCACCATCGCGACCAGGCTATTTGACAGAGCCAATCCGACGCAGGATAACATTACCAGCAACTGTGCCAGAATGACAAAGGGCCGTCTTCCCCAGCGGTCAGAACAGCGACCCACCAGCAGTGAGCCAGCGGTGAAGGCCGTTGCCTCTCCGACCAGGATCAGGCTGATCTGCCACGGCGCGAAGCCCAAGGATTGGGCTTTGGTGGGCAAGAAGGAGGCCAGGATAGGGAAAGCGAAGTTGTCCACCGCCCCGAACAGGGCGAAAGCATAAACCCGTCGCTGGCGGAAAAGTTCTCCTAGTTGTTGCCATCGCCCAGTCACACTGGCCACGGGCCCAGCACGGACACTCGCATAAAGTACGAGACAGGCCAAGAAGGAGAGTATGGCATCTATCACGAACGGCATGCGTAGCCCGTAGAGCGATAGCCAACCGCCGATAGCCGGAGCCACAATGAACGAAAGCCCCTGGCTGGAGCGCAGCACACCGAAGAAAGTGCCGTGTCGCCCCGCCGAGATCTCGGCGGTCAGTCCCAGGAGGGCAGGCAAAGCAATGGCATCGGCTACGCCGCCGAGGATGCGCAGTGCCAGCAGTCCCTGCCACGAACCGACAACCGCACAGCAGAGTGAGGATAGCCCACCCAGCGCTGCCCCACCCACGAGAACAGTGCGGCGGCCATAGCGGTCGGCCAGCGCCCCGCTGAAGAACTGGAAGAGCACCAACGTCATCAGCGCTGCCGATAGGGTAGCGGCCATCGCCGCCTGGTCTGCTCCCAGTTGGGCGGAGAGATGGGGCAATACGGGCACTCCAACCTGAGTGCTCAGAAACAGTATGAAACTGGTGAGAGCAATGGCATAGATCGAGGTCCCTGCCATACGCCCTTGGGATTTGGTCTCCATATCCTTTGTTCTCAAACACCACTGGTCAGGCGCTTGATGTGCGACCGGACATCGCCCCACACCCGCTGGATAGATTGACTCGTCTGGTCCATCAGTTGGCGAGGGACAAGTGCCTTGGCTCCCGCCTCACCGCGGGTGGTAGCCTGGAAGCCATACCAACGCCCGCATTGGAAGCAGTGATCCTGGTCTTGTCGGGAGATGAAGCCACACCCGGCACAGCGGTAAACCGTCTCTTGGGAACGGGCAGAGGCCAGTGCCGTGCGATAGGTGTCCTGTGCCGCCTGGTAATCTTTGGCAGCCTCGTAGATTGCGCCTAAGCGCTCATGCGCTTCCAGCAGGTCAGGGCTGCGGCGCACGGCCTCCTGTGCTTGGGCTAACACTTCGTCCTGCACTCCCTCTATCTCGAACAGTTTGCTGAGGGTCAGATTGTAGCGGCCATCATTCGGGTGGCGGCCTGCGGCGTCACGCAGGACCTGGATGACGGTCCACGATTCGCCCAGGTCAGCGCAGACCGTTAAGAGCCGCTCCTCCAGGGCATACGAAAAGCCCAACCAGATGCCCCTCAACCAAGTCTCGAGCGCCATGCGGGGTTGGTCCTGCTGGTAATAGGCGTCACCCAGGCGTGTGTAGAGAGAGCAGTCGTGGGGGGAGAACTGCATGGCCAGTTGATAGTCGCTAATAGCCTCGTCGAGGCGGTCGAGTTGAAAGTGGTCATCGCCATGACGGGAGAAAAGTTCTGACAGCGTCTCCGCGTTTTCCCCGGCCTTGAGGATGCGCAGTTGCTCAATGGCCTCGCGCTCCATCTTGAGACGGCGGTAGATGGCGTAGAGATAATAGTGTGTTTCCAGGTTGTTGGGGTCGAGTTCCAAGGCGCGCTGAAAATGGAAGATGGCTGGGGCTGTCTCTCCGAGTTGGAAAAGGACGGTAGCCAGGCTTACCGTGGCCTGCAGGTTGTCTGGTTCCAGGCGCACTGCCTTCTCGTAATGCGCTTTGGCGGAGCGGAAGGCGTGGTCGGCTTCGGCAAGCCAACCCAGGCGCAGATGGGCTTGTACATGCAAAGGCTTCAGTTCTTGGTTCCAATCCCAATCCATGGCGGAGGTCAGAAGCTCGCGCGCTGCCTCGTACTCGCCGCGATCGAAGGCTGCCATGCCCTGGCGAAAATGCTCATCCGCCCGGCGCAGGCGGAAGGTGAGGATATCCGAAAGGGTGCCGGCGATAAAGCCTTTGAACGTGCTGCGATCGGGTTCCTCGCCAGCCGGCGGCAGGCTGAAGGCCTGGCGCAGACGGGCGCTGGCGATCCGTGCCCCGCGGGCCAGGCGTCCTGGTGAGGTCCCGATGCTGCGCAGGAAACCGGCAATGGGGCTCCAGGCTCTTCCCACGATGTAGCCGAGGGTGAAGGCCCCCAATAGGGTGAGCACATCGGCCACAAGATTCAGATTCTCTCGCATAGAGGTCCTTTCCGGGCTCTACTGAGCGGCCCGCATATCTCTCACTACAAGTTCGATGCGCTGCTCGTTGTTCCACTCGCCGCCCCGCGCCTCGTAAACCACATCTACCCGCGGCGCGAGTTCCGCGGCCCGTTCGCTCTGGCGAAAGGCTATCGCATCCCACACCACCCGTCCGTCGGTGAGGATGAGTTTGAGGTGCGACTCGCCGACCACTTTCGCTTCGCGCACGGTAACCCCCTCGCTCAGGAAAAGCGGTCGCGGATTGCCACTGCCAAAGGGCTCCATCTGGTCAATCAGGCGCAGGGTATCCCAATTCAGGTTGGTGAGGGGTATCTGGGCATCAATATCCAATGTCGGTTGCAAATCCACATCGGCCAGCGCCTCGGCGGCGAGATCTTTCATCCTGGCGGCGAATTCTGGCAGATGACGGCTCTCCAGCGTGAAGCCGGCAGCAGCCGAATGCCCGCCGTGTCGCAGGAGCAAGTCGGCGCAGCGATCCAAGGCGTGAGTGATATGGAACTCGGGGATGCTGCGCGCCGAGCCCTTGCTGAGTTCGTCGCCCTGTTCGAGGACCAAGGTGGGGCGATAGAATTGTTCCGTAAGACGCCCGGCTACCAATCCCGCCACGCCCGCTCTGTACTCCCGTCCCGCCAGGATGAAGATGCGCTCGCTCTCTGGCAAGGCCAACACTTCCTCCGTCGCCCGCTCGATGAGCATCTGCTGCACTTCTTGGCGTTGGCGGTTCACTTCGGTTAAGGTTGCCGCCAGCGTGGCCGCTTCTTCTGGATCTTCGGTGGTGAGCAGCCGGTAGGCGGCCACCGCATCCTCCATCCGCCCGGCGGCATTGATGCGCGGGGCCAGAACATAGCCCACGGTCCAGGCATCCACCTGACCTGGCACCAGCGACGCTGCTGCGAGAAGCGCCTTGAGGCCGGGGCGCTGTGAGGCGTTCAGGCGTTCCAACCCACGGCGCACCAGAGTGCGGTTCTCCCCTACCAGTGGGGCCAAGTCGGCGATGGTGCCCATAGCCACCAGGTCCAGCAAATCCTCCTCGGATATCTTCCGCCTTGCGCCCGGCAAAGGCACCTGAGAATGGGCGCGCAGGAGGGCCTGGGCGAGTTTGAAGGCCAATCCTACCCCCGCCAGTTGGGAGAAGGGGTAGCGCACACCGGTCCGTTTGGGGTCCACCACGGCCACCGCAGGCGGCAGTTCAGGGCCCACAGCGTGATGATCCGTGATGATGACTTTCATTCCCAGACGGTTTGCCAAAGCCACCTCACGCACCGAGCGCACGCCGCAATCCACGGTAACCAGCACTCCGACGCCGCGGTCAGCCAATTCGCGTATCGCTGCGTCGTTCAGGCCGTAGCCCTCGCGTTCGCGATGGGGGATGTAGGGCTGGACGTTGGCCCCCAGTGCATCGAGGGTCTGGACCAGGAGGGCTGTTGCCGCCACGCCATCGGCATCGTAGTCGCCGTAGACAGCAATCGGTGAGCCGGTGCGGATGGCTTGGCGCAGGCAGGTGACGGCCTGGCTCATATCAGGCAGGCGGAAGGGATTATCGTCTGGAAGCCTTCCGGCGACGAAAGACTGCACATCGTCTGGCTCTACTATCCCCCGGTTGTAAAGGAGTTGGACGATGAGAGGTGACAGGTCAGGAAAGCGACCGAAATGAGATTCTGGTGCGGGCGGCAAGAACCGCCAGCGATGGGTCTGCTTCATAAGCGCTGTGCTCTCCGGGACAAAAGATGCAGAACGTCCATTTGCTGGTGGGGATTATAAGTCAGGAGGGGGAGCCTGTCAACGGGGCGGGTTGTCTCTGGCGCGCCTGCGCTGGCGTGACCACTTTATGCTCATCTGCAGTAGCACTGCGAGTCGCCCTGGCAACTGCCGCTGATGTGGAGGTGCGCGGCAGTACAACTGCCGCTGAACGATGGGTGCGCTGGCGAGGCCTGACGACTCCTTATGTTCTCCTGCAGTAGCACTGCGAGTCGCCCTGGCAACTGCCGCTGATGTGGAGGTGCGCGGCAGTACAACTGCCGCTGAACGATGGGTGCGCTGGCGAGGCCTGACGACTCCTTATGTTCTCCTGCAGTTGCACTGCAGGTCGCTTTGGCAACTGCCGCTGAACGATGTGTGCGCTGGCGTGACTTGGCGATGATCGGGCGCGTAGCAGTTCTGCTGCACACTGTTAAGCGCACTGAAGGGGAGATTTGTACGAATACAACACGGCTTGGCTGGATGGCCAAGCCGTGCTCACTGTCCCCCAAAATCGCGTCTGCCCCCAGGGCTCCGCCCTTAACTGGCGGCCGTCTCGCTTTCTGGTTTCTCGCCTGCAGAGCCCTCGGGCATAAATGGTTCGGCTTCTTCTCCTTCCATCACGCTCTTGCCGCGGAAGAGCCCGCCCTCGTCAATGAGGAGCGAGGTAACTTTGATATCGCCCCACACGCGACCAGTGGACATAATCTCCAATCGCCCCACAGCATCAATGTTGCCCTTGACGGCACCCCACACCTGAACGCCGTGCGCGCTGATATCGGCCAGCACCTTAGCCGTCTCTCCAATAATGACGTTGCCGTCCGTCTCAATGGCTCCTTCAAAGAAACCGTCCACACGGACGTTGCCCTTGGCTTTCAATCGGCCATTGAAAGTGCTGTTGGGGCCCAGGACGTTCTCTATTTTCCCGCTTGCGGCTAAGGCCGCAGGTTTCTCTCTTCCAAACACGCGGCTTCTCCCCTACTCCACGGTGTATAGGGGTTGTGTATCGAACAGTTTCAGGTATTTCATTGGGTCCACGGGTTGTCCGTCCAAATGGATCTCATAATGCACGTGGGGGCCGGTAGCCCGACCGGATTTGCCAGATAAAGCGATCACATCCCCGGCTTTGACCCGGTCCCCTTTCTCCACCAGGTTATAACTATTGTGGGCGTAGATCGTGGTGAAGCCCATCTCGTGTTCGATTTCCACGACCCAGCCAAAGGTGCCCCGCCATCCGGAGAAGGTCACGATCCCGTCTTTGGTGGCGTGGACCTCAGTGCCATAATTCACTGGTATATCAATGCCTTTGTGGAATTCCAGTTTTCCGTCTAAACGCCGATAGCCGAAACCGGAACTGATCTTGCGGCTGGAGACCGGCCACGGATGCGGCGCTGCAGCCAAGAGGCGCAATTGGTGCTCCAGCGTGGCGTGATCGTGGCGCATCGCTGGGTCCACCGCTTCCATGCGCCGGAGTACTTCGTCACGCAGCGCTTGCAGTTCCTGTAGCCGGGACGGAAGGGCAACTTGTATGCCAATGAGTTCCTCGCTGCTCTCTATTGCGGCGGCCATGCTGCGGTTCGACAAAGCGAGAGCCGTCCGACCACCTACGGCAGTGGGATCAGATACCTCCGAAAGACGGTTGGAGCGAATATCCGGGATGGACACATCCGCTGGAGTGGGTGAGGGGACAGGCAGCGGTGCCACAGACAGTTCTGGCAAGCCCAAAATAGAGCGTATTTCTTCGCTCAGCCTTTCCACTCCTGCCAACTCGGTGCGGAAATCTTCCACTTGCCACGATAGGCTACGCACCTCTTCCTGCTGGGTCAAGATGGTGAGGCGCAGCTCTTTCTCCCGGGCGCGCTCCATCTCTGCCTGTCGCTGGAATTTCCGCAAGTCGTGCGCCAACTCGTAATAGCGGGCAGCAAGAAAAGCCCCGCCAACGCCGAGCGACAAAAACAACGTTAGCAGCACGGGTAGAATCCACAGGGGAATATTTAGGGTGATGGGTGCCCGTCGAGAGTGGGGCACAACAATGAGAGTAACGGATTGATTCGTTTTTCTGCGGAGTGCGATAGTTGGTAACCTCCGGACTCTCAGCCGGCCGGGCGGGCCGTTTCCAGAGAAAATATGATATTTGGTGAAAAGGACTTGCCGGGCGAGACGTCAGTTTAGGTTGCCACTTACCACTATACTACAAGCCGGCAGATTTGTCAACTGCGCATTGCGCGCTTGCGCGCTCTATTAGTATCCTCGCTCCACTACATAATTGGCCAGAGAACGCAGTATCTGGCGTGAGCCGTTGTCGGGCAGTGTGGCTAATGCCTCCTGACTTTGGCTGGCGTGGACTCGTGCCTCTGCCAACGCGGCCTCGATGCCACCCGAGGAGCAAACTGCCCCTATTGCCGCTCGCACGCTCTCTTCGTCCCGCTGGCCAGAAAGAACAGCGTGGACCACTGTATCACCTTTGACCTCTTCCAGGTAGTAGATAGCCGGCAGGGTTACCAGACCCTGGCGGAGGTCGCTGCCGGCGGGTTTGCCCAATCGCGCCTCGTCGCCGGTGAAGTCCAGCACATCGTCCGCCATCTGAAAGGCTATCCCCAACTCCCATCCATAATGGCGGAGGGCGGCGATCTGCTGCTCTCCTGCCCCAGCGAGGATGCCTGCCATCTCCGCTGTCGCAGCGAACAGCGAGGCTGTCTTGGCCTCGATGCTGCGGTAATAGTTTTCCCGGTGGCTGTAACGCCCCTTGTTGGCGACCATTTGCTTTATCTCTCCAGCGCACATCGTGCAGAGAGTTTCGGCAAAGACTTTGAGGATGCAGGGAAGTCCCAATTCTGCTATCAGTAAGGCAGCCTGGGCCAGGAGGTAATCGCCGGCCAGCACAGTTGCCCCCGTTGGCCAGATCGTGTGGAGCGTCTGATAGCCCCGCCGCAAGGGAGATTCATCCACCACGTCGTCGTGTATTAGCGTAGCAGTGTGCAGCATCTCCACTGCAATCGCCAGACGGTAGAAGGGCTCCATAGGAGAGGCAAACATCTGCCCGACGAGGAGCACCAGCGCTGACCGCAGCCGTTTGCCGCCATCCAGCGGTCGGCGGAGCATCGAGTTCAGCGGCTCCTCCACTTTCGCCAGCATCTCATGTAATGAGTGCTCCACCCGCTCCATTTCCGAGCGGATGGGTTCCAACAAGGGAATGAGCGCTAACGCGGTTTTCATCCGTTACCCTCCCACGGATTGGAAAATGGCCGTGATGGACCAACCAAGCCTGGTGTGGGAGCACATTCTTGCCCGACGTTATTCCCCAAACCCACCGAAGGGTGATCGGATGAGTGGAGGAAACAGGAGGGGTCTTCAGACAGGTAGTCGCCGGTGGTGGCCAAGGCCCGCCCTCGACAGCCGCCACATAAGCGTCGGTACTGGCACTCACCGCAGCGTCCTTTCAGGCGTTTCTCTCGCCCTCTCAGGTCTTCGAGGACTGGAGATGTGGCCCAGATGGTAGAGAAGGGCGTCTGGCGCACATTGCCGCAACTCACCTCAATGAAAGGGCAGGGCCAGACTTCGCCGTTAGGCTTGATGTAGATGAAGCCACGTCCTGCGGAGCAGCCGTGAAAGACCGTTTCCGCCAGACGCAGGAGCAAGCCGCCGCGGATGCCAGCCCCTTGCAGCAAGAAGGGCCAGTATTGGGGCCCGGCCACAGGCTCCATGATGGCCCGAGTAGTGCGCTGTGCCCGGGCCATGAAGCGGATCAGACGCTCGTTGGCGCCCAGGTCTAGTGCCGCTTCCCCGATGCCTCGGCCCCGCCCCACAGGCACCAGTTGGTACATCAGGAGAATGCCTGTCCCCAACTCATCCACGAGGGACATCAGGGGTTCCATCTGATCCATGTTGTATTCCATCGCCGTGATGTTTATGTGCAGGAGGATGCCGGCCCGGCGCAGGGCGCGCATCCCCTGCAAAGCGGCCTCGAAGGCGCCGGGTGGGCCGCGCACGAAGTCATGGGTTGCGGCATCGAAGCCATCCAGGCTCACGGCGGCGATCACCACACCGTAGCGACGCAGGCTGTGGGCTAGCGCATCGTCAATGAGAGTGGCATTGGTCGCCATAGTATTGGTGAAACCCAGGGCCTGGGAGTAGGCCAACAACTCGAAGAGGTCGTGGCGCACCAGCGGCTCGCCGCCGGTGAAGGCCATCATGCGAAACTCCCCCACCTCGGCGAGTTGATCCAGAAGGCGTTTGGCCTCGTCGGTGGTCAATTCATCGGCTGCGGGCTTCCCGCTCGAAGCGTGGCAGTGGATGCAACGCAAGTTGCAGGCCGTGGTCATCTCCCAGACAGGGTGGGCCGGGAAGCCAATGCAACCCATGCCTCGGGAACCGGCGGCCCCGGGGAGGCATTTGAAGCCGTAGGTGATGAACCAGCGCGGTAATTCCCGCCAGCGGGATAGTGTGCCTACGTATAACGCGCTCGCTGCTTGTCGGAGGATCAGGCTGGGTGGCCACCAGAAGGGGCGCACCTTGCGCCCAGGCCTGTTCCCCCACTCTTGTAACCATTCGTCCATGTGCTCAGGTTATGAAGGTGAAGATATAAGCCGCCGTGGTGCCCAAATTCACTGCCAGGTTGGCGGCGCATAGCCTCTCCAGAGCCGACCGATCCCGCCAGCGCCCGCGCATCACCTGCACGACCAGGATCAGCGAGAGAAATAAAACGGGCAGATAGAACCACAAAGCCCGTGCGGGCACGCCGTGACCGAGGGAAAACAACACCGCTGCCCCACTTCCCAGACCGGCGAGACCATACAAGCGGGAAGCCCACTCTCGCCCCAGACGCACTGTCAGGTTCGTCTTCCCTGCCGCCAGGTCGGCGGGATAATCGGGAGATTCGTTGAGCAGTATCACGTTGAAGATGGTGAGGCCGATGGGAACCGCCAACCAGTGTATCAGCGGTGTTATCTCCCCCGTTTGCAGGTAGTAGCCCACCGCCACTGGCAGCCAGCCGTAGCAGAAGGCGATCCACAACTCTCCCCATCCCCTGCTCACCCAGCGCAGCGGTCGCGTCGAATAGAAGAACCCACCCACCATGCCCAAGAGACCCAAGGGGATGGTCCACGGGCCCGTCCGGTAGCCCAGTTGGAGGATCAGCCCCACCCCACCGGCTAACAGCAGACTCACCAGTGACGCCCGCAGGGCGGCGTGGCGAGGGAGGAGGCCACGCTGCACCACTTGTGAGCCTCCGGAGAAGCGGCTAGGCCCCCTGCCAAGAGAATCCTCCACGTAATCCCAGTATTCTCCGGCGTAGTAAGTGGCCAGCATGACGAGTACCACGCCCAGCACGCCCCAGGCAGCGATATCCCAGCGAAAGGTTCCTTGTCGCCAGGCCAACACCCCGCCCAGGATAAATGGTAGCACGCCTACCGAGTGAAATGGCGGGCGGGAAAGGGCCAGCCAGGCACGCAAATTCTTAGCCACCACAAATGCCCATCCCTCTAGTGAAGTGATTTCACCCGCGGGACGAAAACTTGCCTACCTCTGCCTTTTCTCATAGAATGGTCGCAGTCTGAAGGAAACGAGAGTGGTCAGTTTGGTGGAGCATGGTCATGAAGCGTTCGACACGACTGTGGAGTGGGCTTCTCGGGGAACTGACGGCCTTCTCTATATTGACTGCGTCCATTGTGTGGTTGTGGAAAGATAACTCGCTTCTTTTCATAGTCGTGCTGGTCGAGAGCCTAACCGCACTTCTTCTCTGGCACGACCGGTACGATCTGTGCTTCTTCCTGGTCATCGCCGTGCTGGGATCGCTGGCGGAAGTGGTGTTCGTGCACTTCGGCGTCTGGCGCTATACCAATCCCACCCTCCTGGGCATCCCCCTATGGTTCCCTCTGGCTTTCGGGACGTCCGGTCTGATCGGTGAGCGACTGGTTCGCAGTCTCATCAAAATGTGGGAACTGCTCCGTCACAGGCAAGGACTCGAATGATGGGCTGGCACTTGGATGCGTGGCCTTGCTCTTCAGCGGGATGGCGAAGGAGCGCTTTCAGCCCCCTGCTTTCAGGGCCTCCTTTATTCTCGCCAGCGCTTCCAGGGAGTAGAGATTGCACACTCCTCTCTTGGCTGTTGGTTCGATCCCCAGTTCTTTGATCGCCTTCTTGACCTTGGCTTCGGGAACCCCTAACTCCTTGGCGATATTGCCCGCCGAGAGAAGGTCTTTTTTCTCCGCCATGTGTGAATGCCTCCTCGTTGGATTGACATTTCCTAATGTTGTTTGAGGGGAGTATAGCGTGAATTCGCTGATTGTGCAATTCGCTGTTTTATGGCCTGGGGCATTCACGCGAGGAGCCTAATGTGCTGTGGCTCTATCGCCCTGCGATATAGTAGCGCATGATCGGTCGGGTCTCGGAGCGCCGCAGCACTTCCACGAACCCAGCCTTGCGGAAGGCAGACGTCAGACCAGTGTAGGCGAAAGCGTCGGGCATGCTGGCCCTCTTCGGTTCCACCGGATACCCCTCGACAATCGTGGCCCCATTCTCCCCGGCGTATTCGACGGCGGCCCGCAATAACTTCGCCGAAACACCCCGGTGCCTGTACAACTTGGCCACGAAGAAGCAGACGATGGACCAGACGGGCTGATCGTCCACCCTCTTCAGCACCCGAGACCGCTCCAGAGCGGGGAACCTTTCCCGTGGGGCCACAGCGCACCAGCCGATGGGTTGCTCATCCGCATACGCGAGAAGGCCGGGGACTTCGCCCGAATCCACGATCGTCTTCATCGCCTGCTTGTTGCCACCGCCTTTTTGCTTCTCGAATTCAGAGCGCGTGAGCCGCCACCACATACACCAGCAGCCGCCACAGGCTCCCCGGGGGCCGAAGAGGGCTTCGAGGTCCGCCCAGCGCTCGGGTGTGAGGGGGTGGAAGTGTAGAGTTGGCGGCGATGGCGTTTTACAAGGCATGACTTTTCTCAAACGGTTTGTTGCAGAATCCTTTTTCGCTTTGCCTGAAATGATGCCCAGCAGTTTTGTGCTTTGCGAAGTATAAGGAGTTTGAGCGAACGAGGCGGACTGCAAAATACAGAACAGCCTCCAATGCGTGGTTTAACCACTAAGCCCTCTTTAGAATCTCCAAAAATCGTTGCACTACGCCAGCCGGGTTCTCGAAGCATTCACTGGCATCAAAATGCTCGACAACGAGTATTCCATGAGCACGAAAGAGTCGATCTCGCTCGTGATCCTCAGCGGTGCGAGAGGGAGGATGAAATGGCTCACCATCCACCTCCAGAATGCCCCACTTGCCCTCGCAGCAAACTAAGAAGTCTGCTTCGCGATTCCGTCGGTTTTCGAGAGAACCAAGGCGAGCCTTGCAGTTGGGAAGGAAGAGAACGCCTGCTTGATCGAGCGCCTTTGCGATTCGGATTTCGCTTTCGGAGCGGAAACGCAAGTTGCTCCACATCCTGGCTGATATAGCCTCAACGGCTTGATTGTGCACACCCCTGCCACGCGCGATCTCTAGCAACTCACTGCGCCAGTCGGGATCAATGTCAATGAGTTCTGCTTTGGGAGTGAAGTGCTTTATGTAGGTATCTTCGGGTAACACAGCGTTGAGAGCTCGGGTGATAGCCTTTGTAATCGGGTGGTGGTCGTTGCAAAGGATATCATAAGCAGCACGAGGGCCTGTCAGAGTGATGTGTAAAGCGTAATGAACCTCGTCACCTACATACCAGGTGTCACCAGACTCCCAAACATCTAAGGAGCAGGAAAGTAGAACACTAGCTGCATCTTCTTCCTGCCCCTCAATTAAGAAACGAGCTGCACTCGCAAGAAGTTGGTCACTGGACGAGAGTTGCATTTCCCGTGCCTCCTTTGCGTCTTTATCGAGTAGGGGCTAACAGGACGCAGGCGGTGTCCATCTGAACTCCTAAATGACCCATCTGGGCGATTCGTCATTGATACGCATTTGCGGGCGTTTGACGTGCCCTTCGCTATGGTATTGCTCATCTTTCCTTGGGGGTTTCAGCTCATCATCAAGCAAACCGCTATCTCTACACCCTGACTTTACATAGATCATATCACAGAATCTCCCTTGGGTCAATGCAAACGACCAACAGCCTCATCCACCGGGTCGACAATTGATGCTCTGCCAAGGCGCCTCACTGCGGACCCGCCCCCTCTTCTCTCCCACCAAAACATCTCGCTGTTGCCTGATATCCCAGATTGGGCTATAATGACGCTAACTTTAGCGAGGAGGTGGGCGGTGACCAACGTTCCCTTCGGCAACCTGCGCTTGCAGTACGACTCGATGCGTGAGGAGATTGACTCCGCCCTCCAGCAGGTGCTCGATAGTGGCTGGTTCATCCTGGGCCAGCAGGTGGCTGCCTTCGAGGAGGAATTCGCCGCCTACGTGGGCGCTCGCTATGCCATCGGCGTCGGCAACGGCACCGACGCCCTGCAACTGGCAGTGATGGCCCTCGACATCGGCCCCGGCGACGAGGTGCTCACCGTCCCGCTGACCGCTTGCTTCACCGCCCTGGCCATCTCCGCCACCGGCGCAACTCCCACCTTCGTGGACATCCAGCCCGATAGTTTCAACATGGACCCGGAGCAGATCGAGGCCAAGATCACGCCGCGCACCAAGGCTATCATGCCCGTCCATCTCTACGGCCAGCCCGCAGATCTCGATCCTATCATGGAGATCGCGGAGCACCGTGGACTGTATGTGATCGAGGATGCGGCCCAGGCCCACGGGGCGGAATACAAGGGCCGGCGGGTGGGGAGCATCGGCCACATCGGCTGCTTCAGTTTCTATCCCAGCAAGAACCTGGGGGCATACGGCGATGGAGGTCTGTGCGTGACCAGCGACCCGACCCTGGCTGAGAGGCTGCGGCTCCTGCGCAACGGCGGCCAGTCGAAGCGCTATCATCATGAGATGCTGGCTATCAACAGCCGGCTCGATGAGATGCAGGCAGCCTTATTGCGCGCCAAGTTGCGCCACTTGGATGAGTGGAACGACGCGCGGCGGCGCATCGCCCACCGCTACGATGAATTGCTGGCCCACAGCCCGGTGACCACGCCCGTGGAGATGGCTTACGGCAAGCACGTCTATCACCTCTACGTGGTGCGCTCTCCCGCCCGGGATCGCTTGCAAGCCCATCTGGAGGCGCACGGCGTGGGCACGCAGGTGCACTACCCCATCCCGCTGCACCTCCAGGGATGCTACCGGTTCCTGGGCGGCAAGCGCGGCGATTATCCGGTGGCCGAGCGGGCGGCCGAGGAGATCCTCTCGCTGCCCATCTACCCTGAACTGACCGATGAGCAGGTGGAGTACGTGGCCGAGGTGATCCACCGCTGGGTCCCGTAGATTGGAGTCAGGAGCGATATGTCCAAAAGCATCAGCGTCTTTTTCCCGGCCTACAATGATGGCGGCACCATCCCCAGTATGGTGCTCACCGCGATTATGACCCTGCGCCAGTTGACCGATGACTACGAGGTGATCGTGGTCAACGATGGGAGCCAGGATTACACCGGAGAGGTGCTGGCCGAACTGGCGCAACACTATCCCGAACTGCGGGTCATCACCCATGAGCGAAACCGTGGCTACGGTGGGGCCTTGCGCTCGGGCTTCGCCAACGCCACGAAGGAACTCATCTTTTACACCGACGGCGACGCCCAATACGACGCCCGCGAACTGGCCATCCTTTACCCAAAGATGACTGACGATGTGGACATCGTGCAGGGCTACAAGATCAGCCGCTCCGACCCCTGGTACCGCACCCTCATCGGGCGCATCTATCACTGGACGGTGAAGATCGCCTTCGGCCTCAAGGTCCGCGACGTAGACTGCGATTTCCGCCTCATACGCCGTCGCGTCTTCGACAAAGTGAAACTGGAATCCAACTCCGGCGTGATCTGCGTGGAGATGGTGAAGAAGATCCAGGATGCCGGGTTCAAGTTCGCCGAAGTGCCCGTGCACCACTATCACCGCGCCTATGGCAAGTCGCAGTTCTTCAACTTCGGGCGCATTGCACGGGTGGGGATAGATCTCACCAGACTGTGGTGGCAACTGGTCGGCTCGCGTATTGTGCGCCGCCCCGCCGAGACTGCGAAGCCATGATAGGATCCCGGCCCCTCCGCGAAGCCTCTACGTGGAAGTCCGCCATTCGATGTTTGCCCCTGATCCTGATCCTCGTTTTGGCTGCTGTCCTGCGCTTCGGCCAGCCCGGCATCGCCGAGTTCAAGTTCGACGAGGCCGAGGCGTGCTCATATGCCCAGCGCATTGCGACGGGGCAAGAATTTCCACTGGCCGACGGCAATATGTCCTTCGGCCTTCCAGACCCGGCGCTGGACGTGTATCTCTACGCTCTGCCCCCGCTGTTCTCAGACAACCCCCTCGCCGCCGTTCTCTTTGTGGCTGGCCTGAACCTGCTGGCGGTGGCAGGCACTTATCTTTTGGCAGAGCGGTTCTTCAACCGGCGGGCCGCCCTCTTCGCGGCCCTTTTCTATGCCGCCGCTCCCTGGGCGGTGATCTACGGGCGCAAAGCCTGGGTGCACGTCCAGCCGCTTCTGACCGTCCTGATGCTCTGGTTCCTGTGCGAGGCCGTATGTGGGAGGGCTTTCCAGAGCCCGAAGCAGCGCCAGTCCCGGGCAATCGCCGGCTTCCTGTTCCTGCTCGGGCTCCAGGGACAAACGCATCTGCTGGCGGTGCTCTTTCTCCCCGCCGCGGCGCTGAGTCTGCTCGTTTTCCGTAAACGCATCGCCGGACGGCCATTCTGGTTGGGCCTGGGGCTGGCCATCGTGGTATCGCTGCCCTATCTGGCACACATGTTCTCGCAGGTATCCGCCGCCCAGGCAGCCATAACACGTAGCCCGCTGGGTGGCAGGTGGCAAGTGGATGCCCAAGCCTGGCGCTTTGTCACCTGGATTGCTTCTGGCTTCAACCTGGAGGCGTTGCTGGGGGTGTCGGCGGGGCGATTCGCATGGGTCTCTCAAGCCCTGTTGTATATCCATTATGTGATATCTGCATTTCTGGTGCTCGGCGTGGCACTGGCTGCCCGGGCGGTTTGGCGGCGCGAAGAGGGTTGGGAGGCATACCTTATCGCCCTGCTCTGGCTCTTTGGCCCGCTCCTGCTCTTGACGGTGCGCCCGGCGCCGGTTTACCTGCATTATATGACCGTGCTCTTCCCGGCGGTTTTTCTGGTGCTGGGGTTGGCTGCCGACTGGGTGGCCGGGCATTCTCGGGCTGTGGCTATAGTGACCTTTGCCGTAATCCTCTTGCTGGCAGGCACGCAGGCGTTCGCGGTGTGGTCTCTCTACGACCACGTGCGCGCCTATGACACAAGCGGCGGCTTCGGTGTGCCTCTGGAGACATGGCTGGCTGCGCGGGAGGCAGCCTTGCGCGCGGCGCAGGAGATTGGGGCGAGCCAGGTGGCTGTCGTGACCGAGGGCACGGTGCCCTATTGGGAAGAGTGCCCCGCTATCCTGAATTGCTTGTTGCGGCCGGAAGTGGAGCCGCGCTTCTTGGGGCGGGGTGGGGTGAGCGCTTTGCTGCTTCCGGCGGGCCAGCCGCTCGTTTACCTGACCACGCGAGATGACCGCGCTATCCAAGAGGTGCTGGAGACATGGGGCGACGTTAACGCGCAGGTGCCGCTGCCCGGTGATGCTGGCGCTTTGTCGGTCTATGTGCTCCCGGCCCAACCCTTGGAGGAAATCTTAGCCCGGCCTGCCGTCCCGCTGGGGGTTCGCTTTGCCAATGGCGCGGTGCTAATGGGCTATGATGGGCCGGACGTTGTTACGCCGGGGGAGACCCTTCGGCTCGCCACATATTGGACATTTCGCGGGCTCAGCGGCGAAGTCGGCGCGGCAGACTACACCGCCTTCCATCACCTAATGGATGCGGAGGGGCGGAAGTGGGGTCAGCAGGATGGCTTTGGTCTGGCCAGCGCCGACTGGCGCGAGGGTGATGTGCTGGCGCAGTTCTACGACGTCCCAGTCAGCCCCGATGCACCGCCAGGGGATTACTGGCTGTGGGTGGGACTGTACTCCTTACGCGATGGAACCCGGGTCGCTGTACTCGATGAAGCGGGCTCCCCGATGGAAGACCACGTGGCACTGGGCCCGTTCCACGTCGGTCCGTGAGGGGGTTTGCGGAACTGAGTGGGGCGTGATGCGTCTTAATGGATGGAGGTGAGTGTGGCTGAGTTCTGGACTACGCGACGGCTGCGAATTCTGCTGGCTGTAGGAGTGCTCCTTGGGCTGTTTCTCATCGCCTACAATGCTCGAGGGGCCCTCTTGCCATTTTTCTTTGGCGCAATCATTGCTTATATTATCCTCCCGCTGGTGAACGCGCTCCACCGGGGTATCGGGCGCCTTTGCCCTTTCTTAGGGCGCTATGCCCGCCACCTGGCGATCCTGGTTACCTACCTCATCATCTTGCTGGGGATTATCATAGTGCTGGCCTTCGCCATCCCTGCCATCGCTGCCCAGATCAGCCTGTTGGGGCGCAGCCTGCCGCTCTATGCTGCTATGTTTCAACAATTTTTGGAAGAGCATGGCCAGGAGTGGCTGTTACAATATCAAAAGCGTATCCCGCTCGATATCCAGAAATCCCTCCAAGATTACCTGCAGAACCTGACCCAAACCCTGTTCTTGGTGATGCAGCAGGGCATTCTGCGGGCCGCGGGCGTCTTCCGGGCCACGATCAGCGTGGTATTCGCCACCCTGCTTGTTCCGGTGTGGATGTTTTTCGTCCTGCGAGACGAACAGAGAATAAGCCGGTCTATCTATAATGCCTTGCCCCCGGCCTATCGCGCAGATCTACAATGCATCCAGACACTCGTGGATCGCACGTTCAGTTCGTTCCTGCGCGGGCAGTTAGTGCTCTGCATATCGGTAGGGGTGATGGCGATGGTCATCCTGGTGATCCTGGATGTGGATTTCGCCCTGTTATTGGGCATCCTCGCGGGTATCCTGGAACTTGTGCCCAACTTGGGCCCTGTCTTGGGCGCGATACCGGCGGTTCTTGCGGCTCTGCCCGATTCGCTGGGCAAAGCAATCGCCGTCATCATCGCCTTCCTGATTGTCCAGCAGGCGGAGAACCTGATCCTCGTGCCCCGAGTGATGGGGAGAAGCGTGCGGTTGCACCCGGCCATCGTGATGATGGTTTTGGTCGTCGGCGGTGCGTTGTGGGGAGTGTGGGGCCTGCTGCTGGCCGTGCCAGTTACCGCACTGACCCGCGACCTGTTACGCTATGCCCGGCACCGGCTTTCCGATGAGGGTGTCTCACCCGAACAGGCCCTGAGACTCGCGTCTGGCATTGACCTGCCAGCACAGAATTCTCATTGAGGAGGAATGCGAATGAAGCACGAAGAGAGCAGTTTTCAGAGCGCCGATGGATTGCGTTTGTACTACCAGACCTGGCAGCCCGACGGATCGCCGGTCGCCCGTCTGGTCATCGTCCACGGCCTGGGCGAGCACAGCGGGCGCTACGGCAATGTGGTGGACTATTTCGTCCCGCGGGGCTATGGGATTTGTGCCCTCGACCTCCGCGGACACGGGCGTTCGGAAGGCCCACGCGGTCACGTCCAGGATTTCGCGCACTACGTGGAGGATTTGCGCCGCTTCGTGGGATTGGTGCAGGGTAGCCAGCCGGACGTGCCCACTTTCATGGTCGGCCACAGCCTGGGCGGGTTGATCGCCCTGTCCTATGGCCTGTGCCATCCGGAGGGACTGCGGGGCATGGTCGTCTCCTCGCCGTGGATTGAGGCAAACGCAGCCGAATTGCCCCCCGTCCAGAGATTCCTGTCCGCGCTCTTCGCCAAACCCCTGAGCGCACTTCTCCCGACCCTGCCGATGCACAATGGCCTGAACCCCAACTATCTCTCCCACGACCCGGCCGTGGCCGGGGCCTACGAGGCGGATCCCCTGGTGCACCATACCATCACGCCCCGCGCTTTCACCGAGATCGTGCGTGCCGCAGCGGATGTGGTGGAAAACGCTGGGGATTTCCGCCTCCCCATCCTGCTTCTGGTGGCGAGTGGTGACAAACTGGTTCTGCCCGCTGCCACGGTCGAATTCTTCGGCCGATTGCGGGTGGAGGATCGGACCCTCAAGGTATATGACGGCTTCTACCACGAACTGTTCAACGAGGTGGAGAAGGCAACCGTCCTGCGGGATGTGGGAGCGTGGGTGGAGAAGAGGGTGAGATAACAACCTGCGGAATTGTTGAGTGAGATCTCACCTCGTTCGATTTGGACCCTCGTAGATAGGCCCGCAAAACGGTAGGGGCGGGTTTCAAACCGCTCTTTATTTTCCCCCTTTTGCGCCAAATACGGTATACTATGCTCCACCGGGGCCAGAACACTTGTGCCCCGGCGCGAGTGGAGATGGATCAAAGTCACATCCGCAATTTCTGCATCATCGCCCACATTGACCACGGCAAGAGCACCCTCAGCGACCGGCTGCTGGAATATACCGGCACCATCAGTCCGCGCGAGATGTCCGAGCAGGTGCTCGACCAGATGGACCTGGAGCGCGAGAAGGGCATCACCATCAAGGCCAAAGCCGTGCGCATGTTCTATCGCGCTCAGGACGGGCAGGAATACGAACTCAACCTGATTGACACGCCCGGCCACGTGGACTTCACCTACGAGGTCTCGCGGGCGTTGGCTGCCTGCGAGGGAGCCATCCTGGTGGTGGACGCCAGCCAGGGCATCGAGGCTCAGACCTTGGCCAACCTCTACATGGCCCTCGACCACGACCTGACCATCATCCCGGTGGTCAACAAGATAGACCTGCCCGCTGCCCGCCCCGACGAGGTGGCCCAGGAGATCGACAACCTGATCGGCATCCCTGCGGCGCAGGTCATTCGGGCCTCCGCTAAAGAGGGCATCGGCACGGTGGACGTGTTAGAAGCCATTGTCCGGCATATCCCTCCGCCCCGGGGCATGGTCCGCGAACCACTGCGTGCCCTGATCTTCGACTCCCACTATGATGCTTACAAGGGGGTGGTGGCCTACGTGCGTGTGGTGGACGGCGTCCTCAAGACCGGCGAGCCGCTGAAACTGATGTCCAACAACGTGCCGGTGGAGGCGGTGGAGATCGGTGTCTTCCGCCCCAAGATGACGCCGGTGGAGCAGTTGTCGGCCGGCGAGGTGGGCTACGTGGCCACCGGACTCAAGGACGTGCGCGAGGCCTCGGTGGGCGACACCATCACCAGCCTGAACCAGCCCGCCGCCCAGCCGCTGGAGGGCTATCGCCCGGCCAAGCCTATGGTCTTCGCCGGACTCTACCCCGTCGAGGGCGAGGACTACAATCTGTTGCGCGATGCCCTGGCCAAGTTGCGCCTGAACGACGCTGCCCTGGTCTATGAACCGGAGACCTCCCAGGCCCTCAAGTTCGGCTTCCGCTGTGGTTTCCTCGGCCTCCTGCACATGGAGATCGTGCAGGAACGGCTGGAGCGCGAATACGGCTTGAACCTCATCGCCACTGCTCCCAGCGTGGCCTACCGGGTGCGCAAGCGCGATGGCCAGATCATCGAGGTGGATAACCCTGCTGAGTTGCCACCAGAAGGGGAAATCGAGGAAATCGCCGAGCCCTGGATGCGCATCAGCATCTTCACCCCCGCCGAGTACATTGGACCCATCATGGAGTTGGTGACCAACCGGCGCGGCGAGTTCGACAAAATGGAGTACCTGGACGAAAAACGGGTGCTGCTCACCTATTTCATCCCTCTCTCCGAGATCATCGTGGACTTCTACGATCAGTTGAAATCGCGCACACGAGGTTATGCCTCCTTGGACTACGTCTTCGCCGAGTACCGCCCCGGTGATCTGGTCAAGATGGAGGTGCTGGTGAACGAGCAGCCCCTGGATGCGCTCTCGGTCATCGTGCACCGCGACCAGGCCTACGCCAAGGGCAGCGTGTTGGTGCGCAAACTCAAGGAGGTCATCCCCTCCCAACTCTTCGCTGTGCCCATCCAGGCGGCGGTGGGCAAGCGGGTGATCGCTCGGACCACGATCAAGGCCCTGCGCAAGGACGTGCTGGCGAAGTGCTACGGCGGGGATGTCACGCGCAAGAAGAAACTGTTGGAGAAGCAAAGGGCCGGCAAGAAGCGCCTCAAGAGATTTGGCAACGTGGAGATACCGCAGGAGGCGTTTATGGCGGTGTTGAGGTTGAGCGAATAGCGGGAGTTTGGACGTGTCCCCGCGCCGGTGATGCGGAGGGGCGCGGGGATTTATGTTGTATCAAAATCAGTAAGTCTTTGCCAATCAGTCTATCTGGCATTATAATAGAAGTCTAAAGGAAAGGAGCATCCTTGCAATGAAAAAAGCCCGGTTCTGGATCGGAATCGTCATCAGCGTCCTCTGCTTGTATCTGGCCACCCGGGGGATAGACTTCGCCACGGTACTCTCAGCCCTGCGGCAGGTGAATCTGTGGTGGCTCTTACCTGTGCCCCTCCTTCTGCTGGCGTCACTGGTGGCGCGTGCCTACCGCTGGCAAGTGCTCTTCTATCCCCTGCAGGGCTTGCATTTCGGTCGCCTCCTGAATGTGATCAATATTGGCTACTTGGTCAGCAATATCTTCCCCTTCCGGGCCGGGGACCTGGTACGATCCTACCTGATTGCCGAGTTGGAGAAAGTGAACGTGGGCCGCGCACTATCCACGGTAATCGTGGATCGGGTGATGGATACGCTGACCATAGTGGCCTTTCTAGCGGCACTCATCCCCTTCGTGCCGCTCTCTCCGGCACTGATGCAATCTGGCCGCGTGGTGAGCGTGGTCGCCATTGGGGTGATCTTAGTGCTGATGGTCCTCTCGTGGCAGAAGGAGCGGGCCATGGCACTGGTGAGCGCCGTATTGCGACGCACGCCGCTGAATAAACCGAGCATCTATGAATTTATCGCCTCTGGCCTCGATGGCCTGGCGGTCCTGAGGTCGCCGCGACAAGGCCCCGGCCTGATCGCCTCCTCCCTTCTGATCTGGGCACTGCTGGCACTCATGATGTATTGTGGCACACTTGCCTTTGGCCTATCAGTGCCTTTCGCTGCTGGGGTGGCGGTGATAGTTTTCACTTCGCTGGGGATGACCGTCCCCTCGTCGCCGGGCTACATCGGCGTCTTCGAGGCTCTGACGGTGGTCGCGTTAGGCCTGTTTGGCGTGGAGGAGGGAGTTGCATTGACCTACGCGCTGGTCATGCACGCCCTGAACTATGTATTGTTCGCCATCTTTGGCCTGTTCGGCGCATGGAAGGAGAGCATCTCCTACGAACAACTGCGGGAGAAAGTCGCCGAGGCAGGTTGAGGGCATGTTATCAGTGCAATTAGCGAAGGAGGCAATGCGCCAATGGGGGCGCGAAAGGTATTGATAACCGGCGGGGCCGGTTTTGTGGGTTGCAATCTTGCCGACACATTACTGCGCCGAGGAGATGAGGTGATCCTCTTCGACAACCTCTCGCGGAGGGGCGTGGAGCGAAATGTGGAATGGCTGCGCCAGCGCCATGGATGCGGTTTCCGCCTGATGCGCGCCGATGTGCGTGATGCCGAGGCATTGGCCCAGGCAGCGGCGGGCACGGACGTGATCTTTCACCTTGCCAGCCAAGTAGCCGTTACCACTTCGGTCGCCGACCCACGCACCGACTTTGAGATCAACGCCCTGGGGACGTTTAACGCCCTGGAGGCAGCCCGCGCGGCGAAGACCAACCCCATCTTCGTCTTCGCCTCGACGAACAAGGTGTATGGCAGCATGGAAGATGTGGCTGTGGTCGAACGCGACTCTCGCTACGAGTACCGCGATTACCCAGAGGGCATCGCCGAAGACCGGCCACTGGATTTCCACTCACCCTACGGCTGTTCGAAGGGCGCTGGCGATCAATACGTGCGCGATTATCATCGCATTTACGGCTTGCCCACCATCGTCTTTCGCATGAGTTGCATCTACGGCCCGCGCCAGTTTGGCACTGAAGACCAAGGCTGGGTGGCGCATTTCATCATCTCCGAAGTGATGGGCCGACCCATCACCATCTATGGCGATGGCAAACAAGTGCGCGACATCCTCTGGGTAGATGATCTGGTGGCCGCTTTCGTTTCTGCCGTGGAGCACATCGAAATTACTGCCGGGCAAGTCTATAATATTGGCGGCGGCCCAAAAAGGGCGATGTCTATCTGGGCGGAGTTTCACCGTATTCTGGCCTCGCTATTGGGTCGGCCAGTCGAGGCTGCAGCCTGGGGCGATTGGCGCCCTGGTGACCAGCCCGTCTACATTAGCGATACCCGCAAGGCAGCCCGTGATTTCGGCTGGCAACCCACCGTCTCAAAAGAAGAAGGGATCCAGCGCCTTCTGGAGTGGGTACAAGACAACCGGACATTGTTCGAGGAGCAGCCGTGAAGATCCTCTTTGTGCTCACCTATTATCGCCCCCACGTCAGCGGGCTCACCATCTACGTGCAGCGCCTGGCCGAGGCCCTCGCTGCCCGAGGACATCGCGTTACCGTATTGACTTCGCAGTACGATCGGGCTCTGCCTGCCGAGGAGAAAATGGATGGGGTGCGCATCGTCCGCGTGCCAGTCTGGTTCCGCATCAGCAAAGGCTGCATTATGCCACGCTTCCCCTTGTACGCCCACCGACTGATCGCCGAGCATGATGTGCTGAGCGTGCACCTCCCGCAGTTCGAGGCCAGCCTATTGGGCTTCCTGGGGCGCTTTGTCACTCGCCGGCCGGTCATCCTCACCTACCACTGTGATTTGCAACTGCCGCACGGCCTGTTCAACCGGTTCGTGGACAAAGTAGTTTTCGTGAGCAACTGGATCGCTGGCCAATTGGCCGACCGCATTGTGGCCTATACCCAGGACTATGCGGAACACTCACCTTACCTGTCGCAGTTCCTGGAGAAGGTGCGGGTGATCCCCCCTCCGGTACGGATGCCAGCGGTGGATCCGAAGGGTCGTGCGGCTCTGTGCCAGGCATACGATTTGAACGGACGGGTGGTGATTGGTTTCGCCGCCCGGGTGGCCGCCGAGAAGGGCGTCGAGTACCTTCTGAGTGCTCTCCCGCTCATCCGGGAGCGCATTCCCAACGCCTATTTGTTGTTGGCCGGGCCATATCAAGATGTGCTCGGTGAAAACGCCTATTTCCGCAAGTTGGAGCCCCTCATTCAGGCGAACCAAGGCTATCTGAAATTCCTGGGCGTGCTCGACCCGCAGGAGATGGCAAACTTCTTTTCTGCCATTGATGTACTGGTGGTTTCCAGCGTGAACTCCACGGAATCCTTTGGTCTGGTGCAAGTGGAGTCCATGCTTTGTGGGACGCCGGTGGTGGCGAGCAATTTGCCCGGCGTGCGCCAGCCAGTGTACATGACCGGCATGGGCCAGGTAGTGCCCATCCGCGATCCGGTCGCCATCGCCGATGCGGTGGTGGAGGTGGTCCAGCATCGGGAGAGGTACGTGCGCCCACGCCGGGAAATCGAGGCTATCTTCGACCTCGAAGTTACCCTACGGGAGTACGAGGAGCTCTTCGCTGCAGAGATGGAGAGGGTCAGCGGGCGTGCCTGAGAACCATCTGCGGCGGCTATTGCGAGGCATGCCGCCGTTTTTGGCGCTATTGCGAAGCATAGAGGCTCGGTTACTCGATGGCTGGCCGTGGGAGCGACCCATCCTGGACCTGGGGTGCGGTGACGGTTATTTCACTAGCACCGTCTTCGACCGGCCCGTGGAGATGGGTGTGGATCCCTCCTCGACAGCCCTTTCCGATGCCCGACGACGGGGGATACACCGACTCTTGGCACAAGCCAGCGGGACGGCGCTGCCCTGTGCCGATGGAGCCTTCGCCACGGTGTTGGCGAACTGCGTCATCGAGCACATTCCTGACGTGGATGGGACATTGACGGAGATCGCACGGGTGCTACGACCTGGGGGCACCTTTGTTACCACCGTGCCCACTGACCGCTTTACCGGTGCGCTTCTGGGCACCAGACTCTTCGGCGAGCGCTACGGGCGGTGGTGGAACCGCCGGTCAGTGCATTACCATTTGGATGCACCCCGGGTCTGGCGAGAGCGGCTTCATCGTGCGGGTTTGCGCGTCGTGCGCGAAGAGCGGTATTTCTCGCCGCAAACAGTAGTGGTCTTTGAGTTATTCCATTACTTGTCGGTGCACACTTTGTTGTTGAAACCGCTGATAAGGCGGAGGGTGCTCTGGCCAGATGGGCCAGGGGTCCGGCTTACCGAGCGCATCCTATACGCGCATTATTTGCGGGATGCTCCCCAGGACGGGGTGAATCTGCTGTTGGTTTGCCGGAAAGATGCGGAGGAGAGGACGACATTAGAGCGGCGGGAATCGACTTTCTGATGGTGGGAGGTGGCACACATTGACCACGCGGCGTGAGGCACGAAACGCACTGATGAGCATCTTAGCCCTGGGGTTCGCGTTGGTGGCTCAGGTTCGCTTGCAAAGCGAGTTCGTGGTAGATGGAGCCATTTTCTACCTCGCTGCTGTCTTCCTTTTCTTGTGGAGCACAGGCAGTGAACGCAAATCCCCAATCTATGCACCATCCGCCCAGCCATTCGCTTTAGAAGAACCTGCGCCTTTCGCCGATATAATCGGCACGCGGCGCATCGCAGCGATCGCCTGCGTTTTCGCGGCTTTATATGCCTTCGTCCATTCCGGCCACAATCAGTTCACGCGCAACGGCGTGCTGGCCTGGTGGTTGGCTTGCGGCCTATTCCTCTATGCCTTCTGGCAGCGCGAGGACGGCCGGTGGCGCGAACGCCTGACAGAATGGCGGGCGCGGCTGGGCGCCTCCGCTTGGCATATCACCATCCGGTGGCCCGTCGTAGCCCTCATCCTCATTATGTTGCTGGCGGTCTTCTTCCGCGTCTATCGCCTGGATGCCACCCCCGCAGAGATGACCAGTGACCACGCGGAGAAGTTGTTGGACGTGAACGATGTGCTGAACGGGATGAGGCCCATTTTCTTCCCCCGCAACACGGGCCGCGAAGCCATGCAGTTCTACTTAACGGCATTCCTCATCCGCGTGTGTGGCATTCCTTTTGGCTTTATGGCGCTCAAAGTCGGGACGGCTATCGTGGGCATCCTGGCGGTGCTGGTCACATTCTTTCTCGCGCGCCTGTTGTTCAACGAGAAAGTGGGCCTGCTGGCCAGCCTTTTCATGGCCACTTCCAAGTGGCACGTTTCTATGAGCCGCATCGGACTACGTCATCCCTTCGGCCCACTGTGGACGGCGCTGCCCATGCTCTTCGTTTTCCGCGCCATGCGATACAACCGACGCAACGATTTCCTCCTGGCCGGCTTCTTCCTCGGGGCGGGCTTGCACACTTACATCCCGATCCGTGTGGTCCCCCTCCTGATCGTGATCGTCTTAACGATCCACCTGCTCATTCACCGGCGGGTCTGGGCAGCGGGCATAGGCAAGTACGTACAGAATAGCATTCTCCTGGTCATAATGTGCGCCCTGGTTTTCCTACCGTTGGGCCGTTATATGTTGGAGGAGCCAAAGATGTTCTGGTCCCGGGTGCTCACGCGCTCGACGGATGCCGAGCGTGCGATTCCGGGGCAGGGGGGAAAGATATTTCTCGACAACGTGAAGAACGGCTTTCTGGCGTTCAATGTGAAGGGCGATGTGGTGTGGCTTGCTCAGGTGCCAGGCAAGCCCCTGTTGGAGGTAGTGGCGGGGGCGCTGTTTGTCCTCGGGCTGGCCTATCTCCTTTTCCGGCTGTTTCGTTTCGGTGAACCGATGGGCGGGTATTTGCTCGTCTGCTTATTTGTGATGTTGCTCCCATCTACTCTCAGCATTGCTTTCCCTGGCGAGAACCCCAGCGCAGTGCGTATGGGCGGGGCTATCCCCTTCGTCTTCGCCATCGTGGGAGTGCCTTTGGTGGTTGTAGTATGGCAAATCCGGCGCTTTCTGGTGTGGAGAGCGGGCCTGCTCGTGGGGGCAGCCATCATGCTTCTGTTGGGGATCTACTCGGCGCAGCGCGACTACAAGCAGTATTTCGTTGAGTATGACCAGCACTACCGCCAGTCTTCCTGGAACACCTCCGAGATCGGCGGGGTGATACGGGATTTCGTGAACTCGGTGGGCGATATGCAACACGCCTTCGTGAAATCGTGGCCACATTGGGTGGACAATCGCAACGTGGGCATCGTTGCCGGCAACGTTCACTTCGACACGCCAGCCAACGTGTTCATGGACATCCACGAAGCGGCAGTCTACATCGGTGATCCCAACAATATGCTCTATATTCTCCACCCTGATGATGCGGAGAGTCTGGCTTGGTTGGAGGAGAATTTCCCCAACGGTCAGGTGCGGCTTTACAGGTCCAAGACGCCGGGCAAAGACTTCGTCATCTACTTCGTGCCTGGCCAGCCAGTGCGGTGAGCGAGGCGCCGCCCACGAACGCTAAGGGTTTGCTATGGATACGCAGCGCGATGTTGGTATGACAATTTGCAGACAAAACCGCTGCTTGGTGAGGGTGCGGGCTTTTTTCACCGACCAGCACCTCGCACATTGGTTGCTCCTGCTTGCCATCCTCCTGGGAGCCTGGTTCCGTTTCACCGGAGTGAATTGGGATGAGAACCAGCACCTCCACCCCGACGAGCGGTTCCTGACTATGGTGGAGACGAGCATCAGTCTGCCCAAATCATTGGGCGAGTATTTCGATTCCGCGAACTCGCCACTCAATCCGTTCAATCGTGGCCACACCACCTTTGTCTACGGGACGTTTCCCGTCTTCCTGGTCCGCGTTATCGGCGAGATGGTGGGCCAAACCGGCTACGATGAGATCACCATTGTGGGCCGGCTCCTCTCCGGCCTCTTCGACCTGGCCACGGTGTACGTCATCTATCTGATCGGGCGGCGGCTGTACGGGTCGTGGGTAGGGGCAGTGGGGGCACTGCTGGCAGCGGCCACGGCCTTCAACATCCAACAATCCCACTTCTTCACTGTGGACACCTTTGCCACGACGTTGATAGCGGTCGCCCTTTACTATGCGGTCAGAATTTCGGAAGGCAGCGGTGTGGGTGATTTCATTGCCCTGGGGATCGCCTATGGGCTGGCGGTGGCCAGCAAGATCAACCTGGCCGTATTCGTGGCGATCATTGGCCTGGCCTGTGTGGTGCGGATATACCGCCAGTGGCAGAAAGGTCCGGAGCCATCGGTCCGACCACGCCCACTGCTGGAGTGGAAGCGCACCCTGGTCGGCTATGACATCTCCCTGCGCCTGGAAGCGCCGAATTCGCCCACCCGGACGACGGAAGAGAGAACGCTCATTTCTCTGGTTACCCCTGCGTTGTGGTGGGCTATCTTTGCCGGCATCATTGCCGTGCTGGTTTTCCGCGTTGCCCAGCCCTATGCCTTCCAGGGGCCTGGATTCTTCAACTTCAAGTTCTCCAAGATGTGGCTGGACAATATGTCCTACGTCAGCAAACTGGTGAGTGGCCAGATAGATTACCCGCCCAGCCACCAGTGGACGGGGCGCACGCCCTACCTCTACCCGCTGCAGAACATGCTCCTCTGGGGGTTGGGGTTGCCTCTTGGACTGGCGGCGTGGGCAGGGGTGGTCATCGCCGCCTGGCAAATCTATAAGGAGCGAAATTTGGCGCATTTGTTGCCCGTCTCATGGATCAGCCTATTTTTCCTGTACCAGGGCGGCCAGTTCGTGAAATCGCTGCGCTACTTGGTGCCCATTTACCCTTTTCTGGCGCTGATGGCCGGGTGGCTGGTGGTCTGGTGTTGGCAGCGGGCCTTGGCTTGGTACCGGAAGGGTGGCTGGCGGCGCTATTTGCCCATCGCTGCCTTAGCACTGGCTCTCGTGGTGGTGGGCGGGAGCATCCTCTGGGCCTACGCGGTCACGCGCATCTACACCCGCCCCGTTACGCGCATCGCCGCCTCGCGCTGGATATACGAGAACATTCCACCGGGGAGCCACATCGCCAATGAACACTGGGACGATGGCCTACCGCTACGAATAGACGGCAAGGATGGCTTCGGCGCGGGTTGGTATGTTGGTCACGAGATCCAGGGCTATGCGGAGGACGAGCCAGCCAAATTGGTCCAACTCGTGGACACGCTCGACGCTACCGACTATATCATGATCACCAGCACCCGACTGTATAAGTCCATCCCCCGTCTGCCCATGCGCTACCCGATGATGACCCGCTATTACGAAAAACTATTTGCCGGGGAACTGGGCTTCGAACTTATCAAGACCTTCACTTCTTACCCTAATCTTGGTCCCATTCAGTTCAACGACGATGAGGCAGAGGAGGTGTGGACGGTCTACGACCACCCCAAAGTGCTCATCTTCAAGAAGACGAGCGACTATTCCCACACGCGAGTGTACCAGATCCTCAGCGAGGGCATCCAGTGGGATGAGATCAAACGGCTGTGGCCCATCCAGGCGGGGTCGTGGAAAAACGGGTTAGTGTATGACGAACGTACTTGGGAAGTCCAGAAAACAGGTGGCACTTGGTCGAGCATTTTCAATCGCAATAGCCTCAGCAACAAGTGGCCTGTTCTCTTCTGGTTGCTTGCGGTCGAGGTCATCGGGCTATTGAGTCTCCCTCTGACTTACGCCTTTCTCCGCCACATGGCTGACCGGGGCTACATTTTCGCCAAGTCCCTGGGGATTCTGTCGCTCACTTGGGTCACCTGGATGCTGGTCAATTTCACGCCGCTGACCTACGAGCAGTGGACCATTCTCCTGGCTCTGTGCCTCCTCGCCGGTACGGGGGGCTATCTCCTCTGGCGACGAGGCGACGAGATCAGAGCGTGGCTACGTGTCAATCGGCGGACGTTGCTGATCGAAGAGGGGCTGTTCTTGCTCTTCTTCGTGGCTTTCTTGTTGGTCCGCTGGGGCAATCCGGACCTCTGGCATCCGGTGATGGGTGGCGAGAAGCCGATGGACTTCGCCTACCTGAATGCGGTCATCAAGAGCACGGAGTTCCCGCCCTACGACCCGTGGTATGCCGGCGGCTACCTGAACTACTATTATTTTGGCCAGATCATCACCGCAACGCTGGTCAAACTCACCGGCATCGTGCCCTGGGTATCTTACAATTTGGCGCTACCCCTCTACTTCGCGCTGCTGGCAATGGGCGCTTTCACCGTGGCCTATAATCTGGTGGCAAGCCAACGTGCGAGTGTAGATGACCAGCAAGATAGGACGGCGCTCTTTTGCGGGCTGGCGGGAGCGCTTTTCGTCGCCGTGCTGGGCAATCTCTCAGAAGCGGGCTTGATTGCCACGGGGTTCCAGAGTTTCAGCGCCATCGGCGAGGTGAAAAGTGCCATCCCTGGCCTGAGTGGTCTGATCCGAACACTCAATGGGCTCTGGCATTGGATTCGCCAGCCTCAGCCGTTTCCCTTCCGTCCCGAATGGCCCTACTGGAACGCCAGTCGGGTGATGCCCCACGGGGAGATCAACGAGTTCCCGTATTTCACCTTCTTGTATGCGGACCTCCACGCCCATTTGATGTCGTTGCCTTTCACGGTGATGGTGTTGGGCATGGCGGTCAATCTGGTTCGAGAAGTTCGTTTGGGGGCGGCCACTGCAAGGTCCGGCGTAGGGAGAACCATCGCTGGTTGGCGGGCCTGGCTGCAGGCTCTCACCCACCGCGTGGATTGGACAGAGGGGTTGGAATTGCTCGTCCTGGCCTTCGCTGTGGGGGCGCTGCGCTGTATCAACACCTGGGATTGGCCTACCTACCTGCTCGTCACCGCCCTCGCCTTGGGCATCCGCGAGTACGAACGGCGTGGCAGAGTGGATCTGGATGGTCTCGTCGCCTGGATCGTTCGCGCCGGTGTGGTGGCGGTCCTGAGCATTGCCCTGTACTATCCGTTCTGGCGATACTACGCTACTGGCTACACGGCCATCGAACTGTGGGAACACGAGCGCACTGCCCTGAGCGATTATCTGACTATCCACGGTCTGTTCTTGTTTGTCATCGGCAGTTTTGTCTTCTGGAGCGTTTTCGGACAAAGGCGCAGTGGTGGCAGCATACGTATGCTCCGGTTATCAGTGAGGTTCTGGGATCGAATCCCGCGCTTGTGGTCCCTCTATGACGTCTTGGTGGTGAGGGGGCGGGAGTGGCTGGTGCCCTCTGCCTTGGCCTACGGGGTGCTCGTATTGGCGCTGCTCCTGGCGATGAAGGCCGGGATGTGGTTGTACTTGGTGATCCTACCATTGGGCGCGCTTTTCGTTGCGCTTATCCTGCGCGCCCGAGCCGACCCTCGACAGCGTTTTATGTGGGTGTTGGGGGCGCTTGCTTTGGCTTTGACCGTGGCCGTGGAGTGGGTCGTGCTGCGCGGCGACATCGGGCGTATGAATACCGTGTTCAAGTTCTACCTGCAGGTGTGGGTCCTGTGGGGTATCGTAGCGGCGGCGGCACTGGACACGTTGGTCAAGGCTTCGTCGCGCTGGTCTCAAGAGGTGCGAACGGTCTGGTGGTGTATTTTCACGGTGCTTTTCATCTGCGCCGCACTTTATCCCTTGTATGCGACCCAGGCCAAGATCCGCGACCGCTTCGACCCACAGCTTGGGTCGGGGCTCGACGGCATGGCCTATATGACCACCTCTCGTTACTATGACGAAAACCGTGAATTGGAACTCAAGTGGGATTATGAGGCCATCCAGTGGATGCTGGACCATATCCAGGGCTCGCCCGTCATTCTGGAGGCGAACACGCCACTTTATCGTTGGGGCTCGCGGGTTTCCATCTATACCGGCCTGCCCGCCACTGTGGGTTGGGATTGGCACCAGGCCCAACAGCGCTCGGTGATGCCGCGCGAAGTGGTGGATCACCGCGTCGCCGAGGTGCGTGAGACATACACGAATCCCAATGTCCAGGAAACCATGCGCCTGCTACAGAAATACGACGTCAGTTACATCTATATGGGCGAACTGGAAGAGGCGTACTATGGCACAGCAGCCACCGACAAGTTCGAGTATATGCGCTCGATGGGGCTATTGGAACTGGTCTATCACAACGAGCGAGTGCGCATATATCGGGTGCTGTGAGGGAGTGAGTTGAGATCCAAGCAACTTTCGGCTGCGTTGTTGCTCACTGTCGCCATTGCCTTTGCCCTGGCTGGGCAATACTACTTCCTGCAAAAGCGAGATTTCTTCTGGGATGCGGTAGCGCTATACTGCGTCGCGATCCTCGCCTTTCTCCTTCTCTCGCGCCGTCTGGAGAGTATATCCCAGGCCGACCGCAGCGAAGGCGAGGCCATCTGGTCACGGCTCTGGGTGGGGATGAGGGAGCGTCCCTGGCAGTCCGCTTGTCTCGCGGTGGCGCTGGTATCCACTGCTGCCACCCTATACATCACCCAGATCGCCCGCGACCCCAATTACTGGTGGGCCTGGCGGCTCTGGCTGGTTAGCGTGGTCGCCTATGCCCTCGCTTTCGTCGAGGGTGTGCCTAAGTTCTCCTGGACAGCCCTACAGGCTCATCGTTACGAGGTGGTGGGTGTTTGTTTCCTGCTTCTGGCTGCCTTTCTGTTGCGGGTGGTCCACTTGCAGAGTATCCCACAGAACATCGGCGGCGATGAGTGTTCCCAGGGGCTGGAAGCCATCCAGATGATAACGCCGGGATACCGAGGGAACATTTTTGCCACGGGCTGGTTATCGGTGCCCCGTCTCTCGATGCTCTGGAATGCGCCGTGGATCAAGGTCTTCGGGCGGGAGGCATTTGGTCTGCGATTGCCCTGGGCGCTCGTGGGCACGGCAACTGTCTTGATGGTGTACCTGCTGATTCGCCGGCTGTTCCATCCTGGATGGGCGATGGCCACGAGCGTTCTGCTTGCTTGCTTCGATTATCACATCCATTACAGCCGCCTCGGGTCGAATCAGATCGCCGACCCCTTGTTCACAGCAGCCGTTTATTATTTCCTGCTCCGGGCGGTGGAGGGGAAGCGGAGGCTGGATTGGGCTTTGGCCGGCATTGTGTTAGGGCTGTCTTGGTATTTCTATGCCGGGGCGCGGCTCACTACCGTCTTGGTGGTGATAACCCTGGCTTATTTCGCTCTCCGACAACGTGATTTTCTCTCCCAGCATCGGGATGGGCTATTCATCCTGGTGGTGGGGATGCTCATTGTCGGCGCTCCCCTGTTTGCCTGGTACTCTAAGCACCCGGACGAGTTCAATGGTCGGCTGAACTCGGTGGGCATTTTCCAGTCTGGCTGGCTGGACCGCGAAGTGCAGATCACCGGCAAAAGCAAAGCCTACCTGCTGTTCGACCAGTTTCGGCGGGCGTTTCTTTTCACCAATTATTACCCCGACCGGGTAGTATGGTACAATTCGCCGCGACCGCTGTTGCCCCTCGTCCCGGCGGCACTTTTCATGCTGGGTTTTGCCTACGCGGTGGCCCATGGCCTGGAACTGCCATATTTCCTGATCCTGGCTTGGTATATGAGCACTGTCATCTTTGGCGGCGCACTCACCGATTCACCGCCCTCGAGCCAGCGGCTGACGGGTCTGACTCCGGGGATCTGTCTCTTTCAGGTGGTGGGGCTCAGCAAGGTGTTGGAGTATATCCAAAAAATATGGCGGCTGCGACGTTGGGTCCGGCAGTTGGCAATGGTGGTTCTCATCGCTGCCATCGCCATTGCCAGCGCCCATTATTACTTCTTCACCTTCACGCCCCTGCGGGTGTATGGCAGCCCGCAGGCCGAGATCGCCACCGAGGTGGGCCGCTACCTGCGGGACCTAAATCGCGACCACTACGTGTATTTCTTCGGCCTGCCACGCCTGTTCCTGGGTTTCGCGACACTGCCCTACCTCGATCCGAATCTATGGGGGGAGGACGTACAGAATCTGGCGCAGGTACAGCCGGATGCCTTGAGAAAAGATGCCGTGGTAGTATTTGTCTTCGTGCCCGAGCGCCTGGGTGATTACGAATGGGTGGTGAGCCAATACCCTGGTGGCTACGAGTGGCGCTATCACTTGCAAGGCAAGGGTCGGGAGCACGAGTTGCTTTTCATCCTCTATCAGATTGAGGCATAAAGATGGTTGAGGGTGGTATGAACGCGGGGAGATTCCATGAGGCATCGTATCCAGAAGAGCCGGATCTCTGGGAACAAATAGCCAGGTTGCGTGACCCGGCTGTGCGAGAGCGAGTGCTCTTGATCGCCTCGCTTGTCATCATCCTGTTGCTCGGGGCGTATTTCCGCTTCTTGGGTCGCAACTGGGACGAAGGGACGCTCTTGCACCCCGACGAGCGCTTCATGGTGATGCTCACTGGGGCGATCCATCTGCCGAAGAGTTTCTCGGAGTATCTGGATTCTGCCAACTCTCCTCTCAATCCCTACACCCATGGCTACGGCGGGTTGGTCTACGGCACACTGCCCATTTTCCTCACTCGCTGGGCCTATGAGGTGCTCAGTAAGTCCAACCCGGTGAATATCGAATTGGTGGGGCGCTTTGTCTCCGCCCTGTTCGACCTGGGCACCATCTATTTCGTCTACCTGTTGGCTAGAAAATTGTACGACCTGCGCGTAGGCGTCGTGGCGGCATTCCTGGCCGCTACCACGGTCTATCACATTCAGCAGTCCCATTTCTACGTGGTAGATATGGCGCTGGGCTTCTTCATTGTGGCCACGGCGTACTTCGCGGCCCGCGTTGCCGATGATGGCAACTGGCGAGATTTCTTGCTGATGGGCCTGTGCTATGGGTTGGGCGTGGCCTGCAAGATCAGTGCAGCGTTCTTCTTGCCGTTTATGTTGCTGGCCTGTGCCTTGCGCCTCTACCGCCGATGGAAGGATGCCGGAGAGGGGGAACCGCGCCCGCTGGTCTCCCTGCGACAGGTCATCGCTGGGTTGCGGGTCTCGGTCGAGGTTCGGCCGCTGGACGTGGCTGTTTCCACGAGGGTCAGGGGACTGATAGCCGTCGGTCTGGGTCTGATGGGTGCTGGGCTGGTGGCTTTCCTGGCCTTTCGCCTGGCGCAGCCCTACTCTTTTGAGGGCCCCGGCCTGTTTGACATAAAACCAACGATGTACTGGTTGAGCATGATGGGCCAGGCACAGCGCATGGCCTCGGGCCTGATTGACTGGCCCCCGAGCCACCAGTGGGCAGGTCGTACTCCACTATGGTTCCCGTTCAAGAATATGGTGCAGTGGGCGATGGGGTTCCCGCTTGGAGCCGCTGCGTGGCTGGGATGGGCCATCGCCGGGTGGGAGTTGTTACGTCGCCGCAAGTTCGTTCACCTCGTGCCCTTCACTTGGGTGGGCTTCTGGTTCCTCTACCAAGGGTCCCAATTCGTGTGCAGCATCCGATATATGGTGCCCATCTATCCTTTTTTGGCTATGTTTGCCGCTTATCTGGTGGTGAGAGTCTGGGATGCAGCGCGGGCGAAAGCGGCCTCGACCGGTGAGAAACGGCTCCGTCTCATTTGGATGGGTGTGGCAGCATCTTTGGGCCTCTTCGTGCTATTAGGCACCTTTCTGTATGCCTTCGCCTTCACCCGTATCTACACCCGCCGTTTGACCCGCGTGCAAGCCTCCAGTTGGATGTACGACCACATCCCGCAGGGGTCCAAAATCGCCAGCGAGACCAGTTGGGATGATGCCTTGCCCTGGCGCGGCGTGGATGGCAAGGATGCCTATGGGACAGGGATGTTCGTCGGCGTGCAGATGCAACTTTACTCCGAGAACGACCCGCCTCTGCTCGAACAGACATTGGATTGGCTGGATATGGCCGACTACATCGTCTCCAGTTCCAACCGTGTGTACGGGTCGGTGATCCAGTTGCCCATGCGCTTCCCCTTTCAGATAAACTACTACAACCTGATGTTTCAGGAGAAATTGGGCTTCAAGATCATCAAGGTCTTCACATCCTATCCCACACTGGGACCCATTCGCTTTGTGGATGACGAGGCGGAGGAGTCCTTCACCGTCTATGATCACCCGAAAGTCATTATCTGGCAGAAGACGCCCGAATACTCCCGCGAGCGGGCGCGGGAACTGCTGGACGTGGTGGACTGGGATGCGGTGCGCAAACTGACGCCCATCGAGTTGCCATCGTATAAGAACGGCCTGATGCTCACGGCGCAGCAGGCGAAGATCCAGCGCGAGGGTGGCACATGGTCGGCGATGTTCCACCCCGGCGATCTGGCCAATAGGCTACCCCTGCTCGTCTGGCTTCTCGTTGTCGAGGTGGTGGGCCTGGCGGCGTTCCCATGGATGAATGCAGTGGGGCGGAACCTCCCCGACCGAGGCTGGGCCCTCAGCAAGGCGCTGGGCCTGCTCCTCTTGGCCTGGCTCTCGTGGATGCTGGTGAACACCGGCCTGTTTCGCTACACCCGCGGGACGATTCTCCTCTCACTATTTCTCACGGCAGCAGGGGCTGGGGCGTTGGTGTACTCTCGCCGCGATGGTTATCGCGCCCTCTGGCAGGAGAAGCGGCGCATCATCCTGTTGGAGGAGGTGGCTTTCCTGGCCTTCTTCCTCGGCTTCCTGCTCCTGCGCTGGGGCAATCCCGATCTCTGGCACGCCTGGCGCGGGGGCGAAAAGCCTATGGATTTCGCCTACCTCAACGCGGTGATGAAGAGCAGCATCTTCCCACCCTACGATCCGTGGTTCGCCGGGGGCTACCTGAACTATTATTACTTCGGGCAGATCATCGTGGGCACCCTGATCAAACTCACGGGCATCGTGCCCTGGGTGGCCTATAACCTGACTGTGCCGCTCCTGGCCGCACTCATTGCCATAGGGGCTTTCTCAGTGGCCTACAACCTGATGGCTGGCTGGGGCGAGCGACGGGCGGAGATCGCCGGTCTGGTGGCAGGGCTTTTCGTGGCCGTGCTCGGCAACTTAGGTGAGGCCGCGCTCATCGTGCGCGCACTGCGGAAACTCAACCAGGCGGAAATTCAAACCTCACTGCCCGTCCTGCGAGGCATCTATCAGACCCTGGGCGGGCTCAAAGAGGCGCTGGTCCATCACACCCCGCTGCCCATCGGACTGCAGGAGTGGTACTGGAACGCATCGCGGGTGATGGTCCATGGCGAGATCAACGAGTTCCCCTTCTTCACCATCCTCTACGCTGACCTGCACGCTCACTTCATCGCTCTGCCTTTCACGCTGCTGGCGGTTGGGCTGGCGCTGAACTACGTCCTGCCGCGGATCAATGGCTCAGACCGAAGCAGCGCCTGCCTGGACGACTGGGACGTATTGCGCCGCTGGCCCCAGGTGAGCCGTTGGGTTGAGGGGCTGAAGGCTCAGTGTGGCTGGTTGGAGCGAGTGGATTGGGCTGGGGTTGGAGAGGTGTTCCTGGCGGCGTTGACCGTCGGGGCACTGCGTTGCATCAATACCTGGGACTGGCCAACCTACCTGCTGGTAACAGTCGGGGCGCTGGCCCTGGGAGAATACGGACGGCGTGGGCGGATAGATGCGGAGGGCATCCAATCCGCGGGGCTCAAAGCGGTAGCGGTGGCTGTTCTTAGCGTATTGCTTTTCCGCCCGTTTGACGCCTACTACGGCGCGGCCTACACCGCCTTCGAGCGCTGGAAAGGGCCACGCACTGGGTTCACCGAATATTTTCTCATTCACGGCGTCTTCCTCTTCGTTATTGTCTCCTGGCTGATCACCGAGTTCCTGCGCAGGACGGAATTTGGGCGGACGGTGCGTTTCTTCTCCCGCTGGTGGTATCGCCCGGCTCGAGCCTGGCATCTGTACTCTCGGGCGACCAATGCTTGGTTCCGACCAGGGGTTGTGGCGGGACTCATTCTTCTCGTTGCCCTCAAAGGCATTGCGGCCCGGGAGTACGTGTATACCTTTGGGTTGCTCATCCTCGTCTTGACCCTGTCGTTGGGTCTGCGCCGCAATGCGGAGACGCGACGACGCACCCTCGTGTTCCTCATCGGCCTGGCGTTGTGCATCACGATGGCAGTGGAAGTGCTGGTACTCAAGGGCGATATCGGGCGGATGAACACGGTGTTCAAGTTCTACCTGCAGGTCTGGGTACTGTGGGGCGTGACGGCAGCGGCTTGCCTGGTGGACTTCTGGCCACATCTGGAGGGTTGGGAACCCGGGCTTCGCAATGCGTGGCGCGTGGTGTTCGCGGTCCTGGTCTTCTGCGCGGCGCTCTACCCTATCTTGGCCTCTAAGGCCAAGATCCGCGATCGCTTCGACCCCAGCCTGGGACCGGGACTCGACGGCATGGCCTTCATGCAGACAGCCGTCTACAACGACGCCGGGCGCGACCTGCAACTCCACTGGGACCAGGAGGCCATCGAGTGGATGCTGAGTAACGTCGAGGGCTCACCGGTGGTGGCCGAGGGTAACGCTGAGCCTTACCGCTGGGGCTCGCGGGTATCCGTTTACACCGGGCTGCCGACCATTGTGGGCTACAACTGGCACCAGAAACAGCAGCGCCAGGTGGTGGGCCACGATGTGGTGGATCGGCGGCTGAACGACGTGCGCGAGTTCTACACCACAGCCGATGAAACCCGCCTGCGGGCGTTGATCCGCAAGTACAACGTCGAGTACATCTACTTCGGGGAGATGGAAGAGGCCTATTATGGGCCAGAGGCTCGCGCCAGGTTCGAGGATATGGCAGAGCGGGGACTGTTAGAGTTGGTGTACCGAAACGAGCAGGTACAGATATTCCACGTGCGATGAGGGACTTGCTGTCGGTCGCGAGTTGGTGGCTGGCATTTGAGGCGCTGGGGTTGGGGGCCCTACCCATCACCCTGCGCCTTTTCCGACCATTGCCTGAGCGGGGCTATGGCCTCTCGAAATTGCTGGGGCTGTTGCTGACCGGATACATCATCTGGATCGGCGGCAGTTTCGGCTTCCTGCGGTTGACGCGGGCCACGATCTTGACGGTGATCATCCTGGCGGCGCTCTATTGTCTGCGGCACACTGCTGAGGTCGTCGCCTTCCTTCGCCAGAACGTCCGCCTGGTCATCGTCACCGAACTGGTGTTCACTGTCTCCTTCCTGGCCTGGGTCCTCTACCGGGCCTATAATCCCGACATCGCCGCCACCGAAAAGCCCATGGAGTTCGCTTTTCTGAACGCCATCGTGCGCGCAGGAACCGTGCCGCCACCTGACCCCTGGCTTTCGGGCTTCGCCATCAGTTACTACTATTTCGGCTATTTCCTGATGGCCCTACTGACCGTCCTGGCCGGGGTGAGGACTGCTGTGGCCTTCAATCTCATCGTGGCCACGCTCTTCGCCGCCACCATGAGCGGGGCGTTCAGCCTGGTGACGAACCTGGTGGCCTCATACCACGGCGGGATGAAACGCGCGCTGGCCTGGGGATTGGTGGGGGCTCTCCTGGTAACCGAGATCGGCAACGTGGAGGGTCTGTTGGAGGTGCTGCACGCCAGGGGGCTCGGCTCGCTTTCCTTCTGGCAGTGGGTGGACGTGAAGGGCCTGGCCGATGCGCCCGTGACCGGCGCGTGGTTTCCATCTGACGGTTGGTGGTGGTGGCGGGCCTCGCGGGTGATCCACGACCGGGATCTACTGGGGCGTTCGATGGAGGTCATTGACGAGTTCCCCCTGTTCAGTTTCGTCCTGGGCGACGTGCATCCCCACGTGCTGGCACTACCCTTCGTCTTGCTGGCATTGGCGCTGGGGTTCAGTACCCTGCTGAATGCAATGCAAGAGGCACCGGCGGACGCCACCGGCGTCCGTGCTCATATGGAGTCTCTTGTCCGACGTCAACTGGGCGATTTGCTGCTGGCCTGTCTCATCCTCGGCGGCCTGGGCTTCCTGAACACCTGGGACTTCCCCGTCTATCTGTTGATCGTCGTAGCCTGCCACACCCTGGGACGGTTCTGGCGAGAAGGTCGGTGGCCCTGGGATGAAGCACTGGGTTTCGCGCTCCTCCTGGGGGTTGGTGGGGTCCTGCTATACCTACCCTTCTACATCGGCTTCCGCTCCCAGGCGGGGGGACTACTGCCCAATCTCATCAATGGCACGCGGCTACACCAATACCTGATCATGTTCGGCCTTCTCATCTTCACCGCGGCGGGCTTTTTGTTGGTGCAGTTGGCTCACTTGGGGGTGCGAGTTGGGGTGCGGAAAGTGCTCCAACAAGTACTATGGTACCTTGTTATCTGTATCGGGGGGCCTGGGATGCTCCTCGGGGGGTTGGCGGCGGGGCTGGTTTTCACTCCGCTGGGGCGCTCTTTGCTGCAGGAGGAAGTCGTGCGAGAGCAACTGGCCGGACGAGGGCTGGGTGAAGTGGCCCGCCAGGTTCTGGCCATGCGCCTGGGGGACCCCTGGCTGGCGCTATTTCTGGCCCTCGGCATCGCAGTGGGGATAACGTTGCTCGCCCGAAGCCGGGAGACGGGCGAGACTGGGACACCCCACGCCGCCGTTCTCTTCTGTGTTCTCCTGGTGGTCGTGGCGCTGCTTCTGTCGCTTGGAGTGGAGTTCGTTTACCTGCGGGACGCCTTCGGCACGCGGATGAACACAGTGTTCAAGTTCTACTATCAGGCCTGGGTGCTGCTGGCAGTGGCGGCACCGGTGACTTTGGGTTATACGCTCGAGCACCTCCGGACAGGGGCACGATTGGCATGGGGATTGTGCTGGGGAGTGCTGCTCGTCGCCCAGTTGGTTTATCCCCTGGGCGCGATCTGGGCCAAGGCGGGCGGCTTCGCCGGGAAACCGACGCTGGATGGCACCGCCTTCTACCAGCAACTCCGCCCTGACGATTACGCCGCTGTGGAATGGTTGAACCGCAACGTCCGTGGCACCGTCTATATTGTAGAGGCGAACGGCCCCTCCTACAGCCCTGAGTTGCACAACATGGTCTCGGCGTTCACCGGGCTGCCCACGGTGTTGGGTTGGGGTTTCCACGAGTTGCAGTGGCGGGGCAACTACGCGGAACCAGGCCGCCGCGAGCCCGACATCGTTAGAATCTACCAGTCGGGCGACCCGAACGAGGTTTTGACGCTGCTGGACAAGTATGCGATAATGTACGTGTACGTGGGGGACCTGGAGCGCAGCAAGTTCGGCCTCTCGCCGGAGATGGCAGCGCGCTTCGGCCTGTTTATGGATCGGGTCTATTCTGGCGGGGGTGTGGCGATTTATCGGGTGCGGTGAGAGGAAGATAAGCGAGATGCCGCCTGATCTAAAATGTATGGTGTATAGGAGGAGCCAGTATGTTGACATCCTATATTCGAGCGGCGATGCGGAGGGCTAAGTACGAAATCCTTCCCGATGACGGCACTTTCTACGGAGAGATCCCAGGCTTCGATGGCGTATACGGTAACGCCGAGACCCTTGAAGCCTGCCGTGATGAACTAGAGGAAGTTTTAGAGGAATGGATTCTGTTCCGCGTTTCTCGGAATCTCCCTCTGCCGGTCGTTGACGGCATTGAGAAGATGAACCTAGTTTGGGGGTAAGCGGAATTGTCTTACAATCCCGTGTATAGTGCAAGGCCATTTACAGACTTCGCCTCTGTTAGACCTGAAACACCTCTTGAGTCCCTCAACCTGAACTGGCGGGAACAAGATCTACCGGAGCGGGAAAGGACAAAACATGTCCACCGCCTCCACCCGTACCTTGGGAAGTTTATTCCCCAGTTGGCTGAGATCTTCCTGCCTAAGTTTAATCCAAAGTCAGTGTGTGATCCGTTCTGTGGCTCCGGCATTACGCTAGTAGAGGCCACGGTTTTGGGCATTGATTCGGTAGGCTGCGATAATGAGGAGGTGATTGTGTAGATGAGAAACTTTTGGATTGTAACGGGATCGGAAACAAATTGGAGACAAGCACTTATCTCCAGAGGGATCTGGGGACTTGAAGAGAGTAAACTTGACAAGGTTTATTGGCTAGCGATTGCACCCAATGATGTGATACTGTTCTATGTAAGTGGCAAAGTGAAGGGGATAGTTGGATATGGAATCGTCAGACGCAAGTTCTACCAAGATGTCCCTTTGTGGAATGCTGAGATAGAAGAAGGGCGTGTAAAGTGGCCTCTTAGGTTTGAATTCGACGTAGAGTTTCTTTTACCTGAAAACAGGTGGAAGGATAAAAAGATATCAGTACCTCGGGGAGGGGAATTCAGGCAACCGTTAATCCTCAAAGAAGGGGAAGAGGTAGAACCAATCATTCAGGCATTAAATCCCAACGTCTCTATGGAATTGCTGCGAGAAATTTCCATACTCCCTCCGCCCGTGAAAGTAGATTTTCTCTCCCCAACACACGAGAATATTAAAAACTTGTTGCTGGAAATTGGAAAATTGCAAGGCTATGTCGCAGATCTTGAATTTCCGATGGGCACAGAGTGGTTAGATGTAACATGGAGGAGACTCCCAGAGTCTGTTCCAACATATGCTTTTGAAGTTCAAGTAGGCGGTGACCTGTATCACGCAATGGGAAAATTAAAACATGCTTACGACATATGGAACAGCCGGATTTTCCTGGTAGCATCAGCCGATGCTTTGGGTGCTGTCAATAAATTGCTTTCGGGGACATTCCATGAAATACAACCCGTACTCAGATTCATTGAGGTAGGAAAGATTCAGAGTCTGTATCAATCTAAGCAGAATATTCATCAAATTGAGAAGGATTTAGGGTTAATCCCGTGAAGATAGGATTAATCTAATAGTTTGGTAGTGTTAAAGCGCGGGATTTACAGGCTCTGAAGTTTGATAAGATCTTTAGGAGTTGAGCAATCCGATGATTTACGAAGTGCTATTCTTTGACGGATGGGGCACGATGCCAGCCTACTACCTGCTCGACGGTGTGGAAGGCGACACGCCAGAACAGGCGCTGTCAGAAAATCTTAAACGAATCACTCAGCGAGTCAGACGCCAATTCGATTTGGACGAGGATGAAGTATCTGACGAGAAAATTCAAGGGACAATCTACGTGTTGCGTGAGAATGGGTTGGTTTCGGTGCGAGACGTGGCGGGATTGCGCAGAGGATGACGCAGTGAAATACAGCATCGAAGTAGCTCAAGAGGATTTTGACATTCACGGCCTTACATCATGCAAAGAATCCTCAAGCTTATCTCGCATTCGCTTACAACCCGTTCATCACGCGTGAAGCCTACAGCCATCCGTTCACCGCTCAGATTATGGACATGGAAGCCGAGGTATTGATGGGCGGAGAGTTCTGGGATAAGATCGGTGGCGAGGGGACGTATACTGAGTTGCTGAATGTGATAGCAGAAGTGAAGGAACAAACTCCCATTCGGTGCAAGAAAAAGACAAAGTGAAACTGTTGCTGAGGGAAATTTCAACATGACCACAACCTACGTTTTTGCCGAGAACACACGCGAGGATGCATCCCCCTGGGCCTGGCTGACCGTGGAGCGGGCCATCTACCTGGGCCTCGCCCTTCTGGCTGCGGCGATCCGGCTCTTTGCCCTGGGTCGCTGGCCGCTCTTAGATGGGGAGGCTGCTATCGCCCTCGCTGCCTGGCGGGCGCAAGGCGGCGGCTGGGCCTATGCGCCGGGTCTCACCCCGCTCCTGGTCCACGGCAACGCGCTCCTCTTCTTCGCCTTCGGCGCCAGTGATATGGTGGCCCGGGTATTGTCTCTCCTCTGCGGCGTGTACCTGGTGGCCCTGCCCTACGCTCTGCGCAAGTCCCTGGGATCAAACGGCGCTATCGCTGCGTCGGCTCTCTTGGCCCTTTCCGCTTCTCTCATCTTCATCTCTCGCACCGCCGACGGCGCGATCTTCGTGGTCGCCGCCGCCCTGGGGCTCCTGGCTGCCGTCTACAACTATACGGAGACGCGAGAAAGCGGCTATCTCTACCTGGGGGCCATCTCCCTGGCCCTGGGGTTGATGGCCGGGCCGGGGATGTATAGCGTGCTGTTGATCGTCACCCTGTTCGCCGTTTTCTTGTATTGGCGTGCCCGTGCGGGCGACGAGACTTGGGCCAGACTCGTGGCCGCCGGGCGCGAGGCAGCGGCGAGCGGAGCCTGGCGACAGCCCGTCCTCGTTGGCCTCGCCTTCCTCCTGCTCTGGGCGACGGCCTTCGCTCTGAACCCCGCCGGCATCCAGATGACCATTGACCAGTTCGGCCAGTGGCTGGGCCATTTCGCCCGCCCGACGGATCAACCGTGGTACGCACACTTCACCTGGCTCTTGCTCTATGAACCCCTGCCCTTGATCTTCGGGCTCTATGGCCTGTATCTCGTCTTCCGCGAGCGGGATTTCGTCTCCACGTGCGCGGCGTTCTGGTTCGTCGTTGCCCTGGTGTTCCACTCTCTGCCCGGCTATCAGCGCCCGGAGTATTTCGTCCTCATCGTCGCGCCCCTGACCCTGCTGGCAGGCAAGGCGATCGGTCGGCTGGTGGATGAACTCGGAACCGAAGGCCTCAGCGCCGACGAATGGCTCCTCTTGGCCATCACCCTGGTGCTCCTGTTCGCCGCCAGGATACGATTGGGCGACTACCTGTTCACTATGCGCCGCGAGTATCTGTTGCGGGGCCTGGCTTTGTTATTGCTATTGGTCGCCAGTTACGCGCTGTTTTGGAATACCCTGGCCCAGCGGATATGGCGGGTGATACTTCTCTCGCTCCTGGCACTGACCCTGGCGCTGAGCGTGAAGGGCAGCGTGGATCTGAATTTCAAGTATGGCCGTGACCCCCGCGAACCTTTCGTCGCCGTGGCCACTTCGCCCGATGTCCTCAATTTGGTCCACTGGGTCGAGGAGATCTCCCAGCGGCGTGCCAAAGACCCTCATGTCATCGGGGTAACGCTGCAGAAGGACCTGGAGATCCCCCTGGCTTGGTATCTGCGCGATTTCGCGGATTTGTCTTTCGCTAATAATCCCATCCCATCGCCGGCTACGCCAGTGGTCATCGCCCCGGCGGATGCTGGCAAGCCGGCTAAGTATCTGGGCCTGCGCTTCGCCCTGCGCACGCGCTGGACGCCCGGCTCTCTGTCGGCAGTGGACCGCGTGAAGTGGCTCCTCTGGCATGACGCGGTGGGTGGGCTATCCTATGAGAACGTCGAACTTTGGGTTCAGAGGTAGAAAGAGGACTCTATGCAAGGAGAAATCGGAAAAGAGACCACGACGCTTCAGAGATCTTTATGGGAGGTGGTGCGGCTGGATTGGTGGCGCATCGCCCTCGTCATCATCCTCCTCGTCGGGATAGCGACCCGGCTCTGGGACCTGGGAGGCCGCTCCTACGACCACGACGAGAGCATCCACGCCTGGGAATCGTGGAAACTGGCCACAGGCCAGGGCTACATCCACAATCCCATCTACCACGGCCCCTTTGGTTATCACTTCACCGCCCTGCTCTTCCTCATCTTCGGTATCACTGACTTCACGGGGCGGTTGGGGGCAGGCGTTTTCAGCATCGCGCTCTTGTTCATTCCCCTCCTGTTCCGCAAACAATTGGGGCGGATGGGCACGCTGGTGGCCTGCGCGCTGCTGGTCATTTCGCCGGTCCTGATGCACCGTGGGCGTTTCTTCCGTCACGACCCCTTTTTGCTCGTATTCGGGCTATTGCTCATCTACGCTATTTTTCAGTACCTGGACAAGCCGCGCGATAAGTATATCTATCTGGCGGCCGCCTCGTTCGCACTGGCCTTTTGCAGCAAAGAAGTGGTGTTCATCTACGGTCTGATTATCGGCTCGTTCTTAGGACTACTGTTGTTGTACCGCTGGTCCAGAGCCCGCGGTCGTTCGCTCGTCAGTTTCCCCGAATTCGATATGGCGCTCTTGCTCTTCACCCTGGTGTTGCCCTCACTTTCCCCGTTCGCCATGAAAGTGCTGGGGATTGACCCCATGCAACATGATTGGGCCCAAATCATGAACCTGCAGAGTGGAGCCTGGCGACCTGTCCTATTGAACCTGCTCGTTTTCCTGGCCTTTGTGGTGGCCTCGGCGGTAATCGGAATCTGGTGGAAACGTCGTCAGTGGCTGGCCTCAGCAGGCATCTACTGGGGCATTTGCATCACTCTCTTTACCACCATGTTCACAAACGGACAGGGGATTGCCACGGGGATGATCGGCTCGTTGGCTTACTGGCTGTCGCAACAGCCCGTGCAGCGGGGCGGGCAACCCTGGTTCTATTACCTCCTCCTCATGCCTCTCTACGAGTTCCTGCCCATGCTCTTCGCCACGATCGGCACTTTCGCCTACGCGGTCAATGCCACCCGCGGCCGACAAGAGAGCGAGATGGAGCCGAAACGACGCCTCCGAGCACCCGTGGAGGAAAGTGCACTTGGCGGTGGCACGATAGCCTTTGTGCCCTTCCTCATCTACTGGACGTGGATGAGCGTGGCGCTATTCAGTTGGGCCGGTGAGAAGATGCCCTGGCTGATGCAGCACTTGAGCGTGCCATTCATCTTCCTGGCGGCCTGGTACATCGGGCGGGTGCTGGAGAATACCGACTGGCAGGCGATGCGAGAGAGGGGAGGGCTTATCTTCACCGCGCTCCTCCCGCTCGCTATATTCACATTTGTTATCCTCCTCGTGGCGCGGCCCTTCCGCGGGACCAGCCTGATGGAACTCGGCGAGACCTCACGCTGGCTGCTGGCGCTATTGATCTTCGTGGGTACGGCCTATGTGCTCTACCTCATAGGCCGCCGCCTGGGGCGCGCGAATGTATTTCGCGGCGCTTTCATCGTAACCTTGGTGCTCTTGGGCTTGTGCACCATGCGTTTCGCCTGGATGGCATCTTTCAAGAATGCCAATTATGCCACTGAGTTCCTCGTCTATGCCGCGGCCACGCCCGATACGCGCCGGGTGATGGACGAATTGGAGGATATGCAAGCACGGCTTCAACTGGGCGAGAACTTGAAGGTGGCCTACGATGACGAGTCCAGTTGGCCCTTCGTCTGGTACCTCCGCGATTACAAGAACGCCCAGTTCTTCGGCAAGCAGCCGGCTGGCCCTCTGGATGCGGATGTGGTCATTGTCGGGCCAGGCAACGAACCCGGAGTGAAACCCTACCTGGGCGACAACTACCTGCGCCGTGACTATCGCCTCATCTGGTGGCCGATTGAGGACTACAAGGGCCTCACCCTCAGGAAGATCATCGAGTATGCCCGAGACCCGGCCAAGCGCCAGAGTGCCTGGAATATCATCTGGAACCGGAAGTACGAGACTCCGGTGAGTTCTTGGACGTATGTGCATACCTTTGCTATGTACGTGCGCAAGGACTTGGCCGTGCGCCTGTGGGACTATGGGCCGGAAGTGGCCACCGGCGAGATCAAACTGCCCGGCGAAGAGTACGACCAGAAGTGGGTGAGTATTGCGGCGGCCAGGGTCATTGGCTCACCTGGCTCGGCACCGGGACAACTCATGTATCCGAAGGGCTTGGACATCGGTCCCGACGGCAATATCTACGTCGCCGACAGCCAGAACCACCGCGTGCAGGTGTTCAAGCCGAACGGCGAGTTCGTGCGCGTGATCGGCCAAGGACAGGGCAACGCCCCGGGGCAATTCCAGGAGCCATGGGGCCTGGCGGTGGATGATGAAGGTTACGTGTATGTGGCCGATACATGGAATCACCGCATCCAAGTGTTCGATGCGGATGGGAAATTCGTGCGCCAGTGGGGCGTGTTCGGCGATATGACCAGTTCGGGAGGTATCGTCTTCTATGGCCCGCGCGACATCGTCATCGGCAAAGATGGCAACCTGTATGTGAGCGACACGGGCAACAAACGGGTGTTGAAGTTCGACCGGAAGGGCAATTCATTAGGCCAGTTCGGTGGCGCGGGCGCGCTCAGTGGCCAGTTCCAGGAGCCGGTAGGTCTGGCGGTGGACACGGATGGTAACTTCTATGTGGCCGATACTTGGAACCAGCGCATCCAGAAATTCGACCAGAACTTCGCTTATCTGACCGAGTGGTCCGTCTACGGCTGGGAAAGCCAGTCGGTGGTCAACAAGCCTTATCTTGCCACCGACCCGGAGGGGAACGTGTGCTGCACTATCCCCGAGAGCCATCGTATCGCCCGCTTTAGCCCGACAGGGCAACTGTTGACCGTCTGGGGCCAGTACGGGGCCGATGCTACATCGCTGAACATGCCGACAGGCATCGCCATAGACGCTGTGGGGAACATCTACGTCTCGGATTCGGAGAACCATCGCCTGATGGTGTTCAGCGCAATGAAATAGCGCGATTTGCAGAAAATCTGGGATAGCAATATTGCTTTTTGTGGCGAATAGTGCTATAATTTAGATGAGTGAAAATTCAATCGAGTTGGTCAGAGTCCACTCAAGGAGAGAGGGCTATGAGACGAGCGCTGTGGCTCTCATTGGTTGCCTTCTTGTTGTTGACCGCGGGCTGCGGAGGGGCTCCCGTTCCTACTCCTACAGCCGGGCCAAGGCCTGTGGCCTCGGAAACACCCCCACCTGTCGTCGTGCCCACTTTGATGGAAGTGCTCCCCACACCCACACCACTCCCACCTCCGCCGACGCCCACATTCGCCACACTCCCCACCGCCACACCAGCAGCGGGCCTCACCCCTGCGCCCACCAGTGGGATCGCCGAGGCCCCTATGATCGCCATACCCGCTGGGGAATTCATCATGGGCAATGACGCCGGAGACGATGATGAAAAGCCAGCCCACAAGGTCTTCGTGGACGCCTTTGAGATAGACCAGTTCGAAGTAACCAACGAGCAATTCCAAGCCTTTGTGGAACAGACCGGTTACGTGACGGAGGCGGAGAAGGCAGGTGAGAGCCATACTTGGCGCACTTTTGCCGAGGGGAAGCCCAGACATCCGGTGGTCATGGTTACCTGGAACGACGCTGTGGCTTATTGCCAGTGGTGTGGCAAGCGATTGCCCACGGAAGCAGAATGGGAGAAAGCGGCGCGGGGTACCGAGGGGTTCATTTATCCGTGGGGCAACGAATGGGCTTTGGACAAGGCCAACACGGAGGAATCAGGCTATCGCGGCACCACCATCGTGGGCAGTTTCCCGGCTGGAGCCAGCCCTTATGGGGTGATGGATATGGCGGGCAATGTCGCCGAGTGGACGAGCGATTGGTATGACGCCTATCCTGGCAGCACCTTTACGTCGGCGTATTTCGGGAAGAAGTACCGGGTGATCCGGGGCGGGGGATGGTTCAGCGACTCACATCTGGTGCGCACCACTGAGCGGAGTTGTAGCACTGTGGATCTGCGCAATGATGATGTGGGGTTCCGCTGCGCTCGGTAGATTGTCCAGTGCGCCGTTCGTCCATGAATGAATGCGAGGTAATCGTATGAGACTATTGCGCTATAAAATCTTACTTAGAAAAGAACCCGAGGGTGGTTATACAGCAATAGTTCCTTCTCTTCCGGGCTGTGTCACCTATGGTGACACGGTAGAAGAGGCCAAAGAGATGGCAAAACAGGCTATCGAATTATACATAGAGAGTTTAAAGGAGCATGGTGAGGAAATACCAACGGAGGAAGAGACTTTAGAATATACCCTGACAGTAGAACCGTATCGTTCCGAAGCGACAATGAACTGCCTGAGAGAGTGGGAAGAAAGGGGGGATGACTATCGCGCGATGAGTTTGTCGGACATTGGCAAAGGAGGGTTTTCGGTTAATTTTTAACCACAAGGAGGAGGAAAAATGTCTAAGAGGACGATCACCTGTCTGTTCCTGGTGCTCGCCGTGCTCTTGCTGGGCACGACGGTGGCGAGCGCCGCGCCTTCGCCACAGGCAGAGGTAACCTATACCGTCAAACTGGGTGACAACCTGTGGACGTTGGCGAAGAAGTACCTGGGCAGTGGCACCGCCTGGCCAGCCATCATGGCGACCACAAACCAGAAGAACATCGAAGACCCGACTTTCGCTTACATCACCAACGCTGACCTGATCCATCCCGGCTGGAAGTTGCTGATCCCCAGCGCGGAGGCAGCCACAGCCTTCCTGGCCACCTATGATCCGGGCAAACCCGAGTTGCTGTTCGGCAAGCGGGCTAAGGGCCAGTTGGTTGTCGGCTCCTGGTGGACGGCGGGCGGTGAGGCCGAGGGCCTGGCCGGGATGTTCCGCATCTACAAGCAGAAATACCCCGATGTCGAAATCGTGAACGCCACTGTGGCCGGAGGGGCGGGCTCGGTCTTCAAAGGTGTGCTGAAGACCCGTCTGATCGGTGGTGATCCACCCGATACATTCCAGCTCCACGCTGGTCTGGAGGTCGAAGGCTACAGCCCGGAGAAGTACCTGCAACCATTGGATGACATCTATGCTTCTGAGGGCTTGGAGAAAGTCTTCCCGAAAGACCTGCTCACCCTGCTCAAGTACAAGGATCACTACTGGGGAGTCCCGGTCAACATCCACCGCTCCAATGTGCTATGGTACAACAAGTCCCTCTTTGCGCAGGCTGGCGTGACGCCACCGACCACCTTCGATGAGTTCTTTGCGGTGTGCGAAGCGCTGAAGGCCAAGGGCATCCAGCCATTCGTCATAGGCACCAGTGGTGGCTGGGAGGCTCCGCACGTCTTTGAGGACGTTTTGGCTGGCACGCTGGGGGCCGAGAAGTACCGTGGCTTGTGGACCGGCGCGACCCCGTGGACGGACCCGGGCGTAACTCAAGCGCTGGAGTACTTCAAGCGCATGATGAGCTATGCCAATGCTGATCACCCAGCCCTCGACTGGGCCGCAGCCGCCCAGTACATCGTGGACGGCAAAGGCGCTATGTTCATCATGGGCGACTGGACCAACGGGTACTTCACCTCCAAGGCGTTTACCGATTACGGCTGGGCGCCGCCGCCAGGCACCAAGGGCATCTTCGTGGCTTTGTCGGACTCCTTCGCTCTGCCCGCCAAGGCCCCGAACCTGGAGAACGCCCGCAACTGGCTAAAGGTCTGTGGCTCGCTGGAGGGCCAGGAAGCCTTCAACCCGCAGAAGGGCTCCATCTGCGCCCGCACTGACTGCAATCCTGCCCTGTTCAATGAGTACTTGCAGTCGGCCATGAAGGACTGGGCTACAGATGCTATTGTGCCCAGTGTGATGCACGGGGCGGCAGCCTACGAGTCCTGGGTCGCTGACTTCAAGGATGCCATCGCCTTGTTCATCACCACGGGCGATGTGGCCAGCACGCAGGCGGCCCTGCAGGCGGCGTGCGTGGAGGCTGGCATCTGCAAGTAGGCCTTCACTCATTCAGGCGAGGCAGTCCGAACATAAGGGGCTGCCTCGCCCCTTGTCTTGGAGGAAATGGATGCGACAGTTGAACTGGGAACGGGTTGTGTCGGTCTTGTTGCTTGCCCCCTCGGCGATCGCGATCGCCATTTTCGTGTATGGTTTCATCGGCTTCACTGGCTTTGTCTCGCTGACCAAATGGAACCAGCTCTTGCCCGATTTCACGCTGGTTGGTTTGGATAATTACCGGGGGTTATTCGCACACCCACGCTTTCAAATTGATTTACGCAACACCGTCGTATTCACAGTGCTTTTCCTGACGTTGTGTTTGGCCATCGGTTTTCTGTTGGCTGTGCTGCTCGATCAGCGCATCCGGGGCGAGGGATTTTTCCGCAGCGTTTATCTATTCCCAATGGCCATTTCCTTTATTGTCACCGGTGTGGTCTGGCGCTGGCTGCTCAACCCGGGCACCGCGGAGGGTGGTGTTACTGGGGTCAACCTGTTGTTCGAACACATGGGCTTGGGGTTCCTCAAGTCGGGTTGGTTCACCGATCCCACCGTCCTGTACATACATCCTGAGTCGGGTATTGGACAATTGTTGCACCGAGTGGGATTGGGCGTGTTCACACGCCCGAACTTCGGCATACCGGTGGCGATGATTTCCGTGGTGATTGCTGCCACCTGGCAGATGTCCGGATACACTATGGCCCTGTATCTGGCTGGCTTGCGCAGCATCCCTGATGAGCTGCGCGAGGCAGCGCGGGTGGATGGTGCCTCCGAGTTGCAGATCCTACAGCATATCATCCTGCCGCTACTGAAGCCGATCACCCTCAGCGCAGTCATCATCCTGGGGCATATCTCCCTCAAGATCTACGACCTGGTGGTAGCGATGACGGGGCCTGGCATCGGTTTTTCCACCGACGTGCCGGCCTATTTCATGTGGGAGACAACCTTCGAGGGCAACCGTTTCGCCCGCGGAGCCTCGATAGCCACCATCCTGCTGGTGATGGTGGCAGTTCTCATTGTCCCGTACTTGGTGTCCAGCACCCGCAGGGAGGCCCAGATATGAACGCAGAGATCATCGAACCGCGTATGGGTATGAGGCCGAGGCTGCGCTGGTCACGGGTGCTGATCTACCTTGCCCTGACGGTCTTCGCCGTGTTCTATCTGATGCCGGTGTACGTTCTGCTGATCACCGGTATGAAGAGCTTCGCCGAGGTAAGCCTGTCTCGCATGTGGGCTCTCCCATCCGGCTTGCATTTCGACAGTTTTGTCAAAGCCTGGACGGGGGGTATCGCGGCCGAAGGGTATGGCGAACTAGCCACGTTTGGTGGATTGGGCAAGAATTTCATGAACAGCGTGTATCTCGCCGTGCCAGCCACGCTGATTTCTTCTATGCTCGGTTCCATCAACGGCTATGTGCTGTCCAAATGGAGATTCCGTGGTTCCGAGGTGCTGTTCCCACTGCTTCTCTTCGGGATGTTCATTCCCTATCAGAGCGTTCTCATCCCACTGATGCAGACGCTAAGCCGAATGGGACTCTACGGTTCCATCCCCGGCCTGATCTTCGTTCACGTGGTATATGGCATCCCCATTACCACCCTGATTTTCCGCAACTACTATGCATCGGTGCCAACGGAGTTGGTCGAGGCGGCTCGCATAGATGGGGCAAATATCTTCAGCATTTACCGGCACGTCTTGTTCCCATTGTCTGCACCTGGTTTCGTGGTGGTGGTGATCTGGCAGTTCACCTCCATCTGGAATGACTTCCTGTTCGCGGTTACTGTGATTGGCAACCCCGAAGTGCAGCCCATTACCGTGGCCCTGAACAACCTGGCCGGGAGCCTCATTGTCGAATGGAACGTGCAGATGGCCGGGGCACTGCTGGCGGCACTGCCCACTCTGTTGGTATACATCTTCCTGGGTCGCTATTTCATGAGCGGCCTTATGGCTGGCTCTCTGAGAGGGTAAACCACCCTCACCATCAGCACACTACACTGATATCGGGGGAGGCACTTCCTACATTGTCGAGGATATATCCCTGGGTCACAGGCGACCCCTTTCATCCCCACGATTTCCTCAGCCGAGGTCTTCTCATCAGACCTGGTTTTATTATCCCATCTCTCCGCTTGCTGCCAGAGGCGTCATCTGACGCTGGATTGGAATCCCCAGACCCTTTTGTCCATACGGGAGGTTGCCTTTCCCATCTAACTGCTCTAAAATAACGTGCGGGAGGAAAACAGGTTGAAAATACACGAGTATCAGGCCAAGCGCATCTTCGAACGGTACGGTATACCTATCCCCAAAGGACAGGTGGCCACCACGCCCGGCGAAGCCTGGCGCATCGCCAAGGAACTGGGGGAACCGGTGGCAGTCAAGGCCCAGGTATTGGCTGGTGGGCGGGGCAAGGCAGGTGGCGTGAGGATCGCCCGAGACGCCGACGAGGCCGAGCAGTTAGCCAAGAGCATCCTGGGCATGGAAATTGGGGGCCTGTCGGTGAAGCGGGTGCTGGTAGATGAGGCAGTGGACATCGCCAGGGAAATCTACCTGGGTTTGGTGATTGACCGGGGGGCCAGGCGCGTGGTGATGATGGCCTCTGGCGAGGGCGGCATCGAGATCGAAGAGATCGCCCGCCGCTGGCCGGAGAAGATCATCACCCAGCCAATTGATCCCTTCATCGGCTTGCGCGACTACCAAATCCGGGCCACGGCCAAGGGCATCGGTTTGAGTGCAGAGCATCTGAGCGCCTTTTCCACAACCGCCCAGGGGCTCTACAACGCTTTCGTGGACAGCGATGCCTCGCTGGCAGAAATCAACCCGCTGGTAGTCACCGCGGACAACAAACTCATTGCTCTGGATGCCAAGATGGTGTTGGATGACAATGCCCTCTTCCGCCACCGCTATCTGGCCGATATGCGCGATGTGGATGAGGAAAACCCCGCCGAGCGTGCTGCCCGGGTGGAGGGCCTCAGTTACGTGAAATTGGACGGCGAGGTCGGCTGTATGGTCAACGGAGCGGGACTAGCCATGGCCACGATGGACATGACCAGGCTCTATGGTGGTTCCCCGGCCAATTTTCTGGACATCGGCGGCGGGGCTCGCGCCGAGAAAGTGAAGGCAGCGCTGAGGATCATTCTCTCAGACCCCAATGTGAAGTCGGTGCTATTCAACATTTTCGGGGGCATCACCCGCTGCGACGAGGTCGCGCGGGGCATCGTGGAGGCGTTGCGCGAATTGGAGACAGGTAGCCAACCCATGCCCACCGTGCCTATGGTAGCGCGGTTGGTGGGCACCAACGAGGCCGAGGCCCGCCAAATACTGGCGGAGGCGAATCTGATCACTGCGACCACCCTGGCCGAAGCAGCGGAGAAGGCGGTCAAGGCAGCGCGAGGGGAGTTGGTGGTATGAGCATCCTGGTGGATAAAGACACGCGACTGATTGTGCAGGGCATCACCGGGCGCGAGGGCGAATTTCACACCCGGCAGATGATCGAGTATGGCACCAATGTGGTGGCAGGCGTCACGCCGGGGAAGGGCGGAGCGACCGTCGTCGGTGTGCCCGTGTTCGATACGGTGAACGAGGCCGTCGCCGCGACGGGCGCAAACGCCTCGATCGTGTACGTCCCCGCCCGCTTCGCTCCCGATGCCATCTACGAGGCCGCCGATGCAGGCTTGGATTTGGTGGTCTGTATCACCGAGGGCATCCCCACCTTGGATATGATCCGGGTGTGCCGCTACCTGGAAGAAAGGAGAACCAGGCTCGTTGGCCCGAACTGTCCGGGCGTCATCACCCCCGGACAGTGTAAGGTGGGCATCATGCCGGGTCACATCCATATGCCGGGCCGCGTGGGTCTGGTCTCGCGCAGCGGCACCCTCACCTACGAAGTGGTCTGGGCTCTCACCCAGAAGGGTCTGGGCCAATCCACCTGTGTGGGCATCGGCGGCGACCCGGTCATCGGCAGCAATTTCGTGGATATTCTGGCCCTCTTCGAGGCCGACCCGGATACCGATGCTGTGGTCCTGATCGGCGAAATCGGTGGCACCGATGAGGAACGGGCCGCCGAATACATCGGCCAGGTAATGACCAAGCCGGTGGTAGCGTTCATCGCCGGTCAAACCGCCCCGCCCGGCAAGCGTATGGGCCACGCCGGAGCGATCATTGACGGTGGCATGGGCACGGCGGAGAGCAAAATCAAAGCCCTTTCGGAGGCAGGAGTGCGAGTGGCCAAGCACCCTCTGGAAATCACCGAACTGGTCGCCGCGCTGTGAGCGCATCGCATAGAGACAGTACCGTGGGAGCCGTCTCCAGACGGCGATACGGCGATCGCAATCAGGAGATTGCTCCCACAGCGTGGATGTGGGGCAACGAAGGGCAGAGCGGAGGCATAGGTGGCAGCACGATACTGGCGGAAGCCATTAGACCTGGGCCAGATCAAAGCGCCGCACGGGCGCGTTTATATCATTGCTGAGCGTTGCAAGGGCTGCGAGTTCTGCGTGCGCTTTTGCCCGCGCCAGGTCCTGGAAATGTCAGACCAATCGAACTCCAAAGGCTATCACGTACCGCGGGTGGTGAACGGGGACCGGTGTCTGAGTTGCGGCCTATGCGAGATGCTGTGCCCCGAATTCGCCATCTACCGTGTGGAAGAGGAGGGGGTGGTGGAAGCGCTATGAGCGCGCGCGGCATACTCAGCGGGGAATTTTTCCTGAATGGCGATGAGGCCTGCGCCGAAGGGGCGATCTGCGCCGGCTGTCGCTTTTTCGCCGGATACCCTATTACTCCCGCCACCGAAGTTGCCGAACGCATGGCCGAGCGCCTGCCGGAGGTGGGGGGCATCTACATCCAGATGGAAGATGAGATGGCCTCGATGAACGCCATCTTAGGGGCCTCATGGGGTGGGGTGAAGGCTATGACCAGCACTTCTGGCCCGGGCTTCAGCCTGATGATGGAGAACCTGGGCCTGGGCATCATGACCGAGACGCCCTGCGTGGTGGTCAACATCCAGCGCGGTGGCCCCTCCACAGGCCTGCCCACCCTGGTTGGTCAGGGCGATATGATGCAGGCCCGCTGGGGCTCCCATGGCCCCTATGAAATCATCGCCCTCTCCCCCAGTTCGCCCCAGGAACTCTTCGACCTCACCATCCGAGCCTTTAATCTCTCGGAGAAATACCGTACGCCGGTGCTGGTGATGTCCGATGAGGCGGTGGGCCACATGACAGAGAAGGTGATCATCCCCCCGTTGGAGGAGATCCAGGTTTACCCCCGCCGCTTGGCGAAGGTGCCGCCCAGTGAATACCTCCCTTACCGGCCTGACCCCGATGGTGTGCCACCGATGGTCAATGCCGGTGATGGCTACCGCATCCACGTCACTGGCCTGACCCACGACGAGCGGGGCTACCCAGAGGTGGATGCGGAGACGCAGGATTGGCTGGTGCGCCACTTGGTGGACAAGATTCGCCGTAACCGCGCCGACATCATCCAGTACGTCGAGGAAGATACCGAGGGTGCGGATGTGGTGGTTGTCGGATATGGGATCTCGGCAAGGACGGCGCTGTGGCCCATCGAACTGGCGCGGAAGGAAGGCATCCGCGTGGGTCTGCTCAAACTGGTGACGGTGTGGCCCTTCGCCGAAGAGAAAATACGCGAGTTGGCAGCCCATGTGAGTGCCTTCGTCATCCCAGAGATCAACATGGGCCAGATCGCGCTCGAGGTCGAGCGCTGCGCGGCGGGCAAAGCGGCAACCATTCTCGTGCCTCACGCGGGCGGCAGCATCCATGAGCCAGAACCCATCCTCGATGCCATCCGCCGCGGGGCGAGAACTGCACCGCCGAGGCGCTAAGTACGAATTGCACCGCCGAGGCGCTGAAGGTGCAGAGACAGGGATGAATTAGGAAACGTAGGACAAATTGCCAATTTGTCCTACGGCTTTGCCTCAGTTTTCATTCGGTATGAGAGGAGTCAGATGGAGGGTCTCAGGATTCGATTGGCCACCCGAGAGGATGCGGAGGCAATAGCCGACCTGGCGACACAACTATGGTATCCATCGCAGGCAGAGGATATCCGCCGGCGGTGGGGAAGCCTGTCCCCGACGAGAGAACGTGTCTATGTGGCTGTGGCGGATGGAGCGGTAGTTGGATTCGTCCATGTGGCACTGGAATCAACGCTCTTGGTGGACCGCGTCGCTGACCTGCGAGCGTTGGTGGTGAGCGAACGCTGGCGGGGGAGAGGCATCGGGCGAGAATTGATGGATGTCGCAGAGGGGTGGGCGCGGAAGGCCGGATGCTCCACCATCTGGGTGCGGACGAATATCAAGCGAGTCCAGGCTCATGCCTTTTACGAGCATCTCGGATATCGTCGGCTGAAGACCTCCTTCGTACTGACCAAAGAGTTGTGACCGGGCGAGAAAAGGAATCCTCTGTGCTCTCCGATCCTCTGCGGTGAAGGAAGTTCTGATGAGAGAACGGTAAAAGGAGTTCCCTTGAACAGTACACTTCGCGATGAGGTGGCGGTGATTGAGCAGCATCCGATGGACACACTCTTGCGCCAGGACCGCCTGCCCCATATCTGGTGTCCGGGCTGTGGTTTGGGCACCATGCTTGGCTGTTTCATCAGTGCACTGAGCAAGTCGAGGCTCGACCTGGATAAGGTGGCCGTTGTATCGGGCATAGGCTGTACCGGGCGGGCGGCGGGTTATTTGCGCCTCGATTCTTTCCACACCACCCACGGCCGGGCGATCCCCTTCGCCACCGGGCTGGCACTGGCCAACCCGGCCCTCAAGGTGGTGGTGATTTCCGGCGATGGTGACCTGATCGCCATCGGCGGCAATCATTTCATCCACGCTGCCCGGCGTAACGTCAACATGACTGTCATCTGCGTGAACAATTTCAACTACGGTATGACTGGCGGCCAGGTGGGGCCCACTACCCCGGTGGAGGCTATCACTTCCACCTCCCCCTACGGTAACTACGAGCATCCGTTCAACATCCCGTACCTGGCAGCGGCGAGCGGCGCGGTGTATGTAGCCCGCTGGACAACCCTGCACGTCCGCCGGCTGGAGCGCTCCATCGGCGAGGCGCTGGCAAAGGATGGCTTCAGTGTGGTGGAGGTCATCGCCCCGTGTCCGACCCAGTATGGCCGAGCCAACAGGCTGGGCACTGGGCTGGACGAGTTGATCTACTATCGCGAGCACAGCATCATCCAGCACGGCGCAGACCCGCGCGATGCGGACATCAAACTGGGCGGGGATTTCATCGTCGGCGTCTTCCTGAACATCGAGAAGCCGACTTTTGTCCAATGCCGCGAGCGTGTGCTAAGGGAGAAAGTCTCTTTGGCTTCACATAGCGTTGCGTCTAACCACCAAGACACGAAGGCACCAAGGAGATGAGTAGATTGTAATGATGCACGCGGTGGAAACGATAAATCCGGTATTCTTGGCTCAACTCCTGACTCAGTTGAAATTGACTGGAAAGCGACTTGGCTTTCTGATCAACTTCAACGTGCCATTGATCAAACATGGCATCAAGCGAGTGATTTTGTGATCTTCGTGTCTTTGTGCCTTTGTGGTAGATGAAGACGTGATAAACAAGCGCAAGTAGCACAGCGAAATGCCGAGGTGGGGCGTGAAACGCGAGGAGATCCGGCTGAGTGGCTTCGGCGGGCAGGGCATCATCCTGGCCGGGCACATCATTGGCAAGGCGGTTACCATCTACGAGGGTCGGTACGCTACACTGACCCAGAGTTACGGCCCAGAGTCGCGGGGCGGGGCTTGCAGCGCCCAACTCATACTCGGCGACGAGCCTATCCTGTACCCGCGCCTGATCCAACCGCAAATCCTGGTGATGATGTCGCAGGAGGCCTATCACAAGTACCGCGACGAGATGGTGGACGGGGTTACAGTGCTCATTGATTCTGATCTGGTGCATACGGATGACCTGCCGCCGGGGGTACGGCTCTTGGGCATACCGGCGACCCGTTTCGCTGAGGAGTTGGGACGGCGTATCGTGTCCAATGTGGTGATGTTAGGCTTCTTCGCCGCGGTAACCGATGTGGTGTCGAAGGAGGCGCTATTGAGAGCCGTCCTGGACTCGGTGAAGAAGGGCACCGAGGACCTGAATACCCGCGCCTTCGAGCGGGGGTATGAATATGGCAGGGAATTGCTGGCGGGAGCAGCGACCTGAAGGCAGGGGAGAAACACCCATGCCCTACGACCCCCAGAAACATCATCGCCGTTCCATTCGTCTGCGCGATTACGATTATTCGCAGGCCGGGGCGTATTTCGTCACCCTGTGCACGCGCAACCGGGAATGTCTGTTTGGCGATGTGGTGGATGGGGAAATGCGGTTGAATGAATTCGGCGCCGCCGTAGAGGAATCGTGGAAATGGCTGGCGGAACAATATGAATACGTCGCATTGGACGAATGGGTGATCATGCCCAACCATGTGCACGGCATCATTTGGATTGTGGATGATCCCGGTAGGGGCAGTTCGCGAACTGCCCCTACGATGAAACGCAAACCGTTGGGTCGTTTGATCGGGGCGTTTAAGACGGTGTCCACCAAACGGATAAACGAAATGAATGGCACGCCCGGTGCGCCGGTTTGGCAGCGCAATTATTACGAACACGTCATCCGATCCGAGGCCGAATTGAACCGCATCCGCCGGTATATTGCCGCCAACCCATGGCAATGGCAATGGGACGGGAACAACCCGGTGCACATTGGGCGGAGACAAAGACATTGATGCAGGGGAAGACGAACGGGGCATTGGTGATCGGTGGCACCCGGGCTGGGGTGCGGGCGGCGTTGCGCCTGGCCCGCCTGGGCGTGCCCGTCACGCTCGTCGAGCGCGCGCCATTCCTGCAAACAGACGGCGCGACGCCAGACGAACGTGCCGACGCTTTGGCCCTCACCGCTCACCCGAACGCCGAGGTGCTGACCAACGCCGAAGTAACGCAGTTAGACCAGAGAGACGGGTTCTACCGCGTGACCCTGCATCTTCGCCCTCGTTACGTCCGGCTGGACCGTTGCACGGCGTGCGGCGATTGCCTGCCCGTCTGCCCGGTGACGGTCCCGGGAACCGACCACCGCGCGATCTATCGTCCCACTGCGGACGCTGTGCCCAGCATCCTCGCCATCGCCAAGGAGGGTCAGTCGCCATGCGCCAACGCCTGTCCCGGAGGCATCCACGTGCAGGGCTACGTCAATCTCATCGCCGAAGGGCGCTTCGCCGAAGCGTTGGCTCTCATCCGCGAAGCCATTCCCTTCCCGGGCATCTGCGGGCGGGTGTGCCATCACCCCTGTGAGGCCAACTGCCGCCGCACCGAGGTAGATTCAGCGATCTCCATCCGCGCTCTCAAGCGCTTCGTGGCCGATTGGGAGCGCATCGCGGCCGGCCACGACGAACAGGTCGAGTTGCCACCACCGACGGGTTACCGCGTGGCCGTCATCGGCGCCGGGCCGGCGGGTCTGACTGTGGCCGAACGCCTGGCCCGACTGGGCCATACAGTTACTGTCTTTGAGGCCCAGCCTGTGCCCGGCGGAATGCTCGCGGTGGGCATCCCCTCCTATCGCCTGCCGCGCCACATCATCCGCGAGGAAATCGCCCGCATCGAGCGACTGGGTGTAGAGATCCGCCTCAACACGCCCATCGGCCCCGGCTTGACCATAGACGACCTATTTGCCCAGGGCTATCACGCTGTCTTCATCGGCGTCGGCGCTCATTCCAGCCATCGCCTGAATATCCCCGGAGAAGATGCTGCCGGAGTGGTGCACGGCCTGCGACTTTTGCGAGCCATCGCGCTCTCTCCAGCGGGGGTATCGGAGCGCGTGGCCCCTACCAGGCGGAAGTGGGGGGCCGAATTGACGGCTCTCATCCCGAAGGGCCGGGCCACGAAGGCGGTGATCATCGGCGGCGGCAACACGGCGATGGACGTGGCTCGTTCGCTGATCCGCTTGGGCTTGCGGGAGGTGCGCGTCCTCTACCGCCGGTCTCGGGCAGAGATGCCCGCTATCCCCGAGGAGGTGGAGGAGGCCGAACACGAGGGCGTGCCCATCGATTTTCTGGTAGCGCCGACGCGCGTTTTGGCCGAAGACGGACGAGTGGTGGGACTGGAATGCGTGCGCATGGAATTGGGCGAGCCAGACGCAAGCGGCCGCCGTCGGCCGGTGCCTATCGCTGGGAGCGAGTTCACGTTGGACGCCGACTTGGTCATCCCGGCCATTGGTCAGTCGCCGGACCTCTCGTTCTTGGGCGAGGGTCACGGCATTGCTATCACACAAGAAGGCACAGTTGACGTGGATCGGGCGACCTGTATGACCAGCCGGCCCGGTGTGTTCGCCGCTGGTGACGCTATCACCCAGCCAGTTTCTGTGATCGATGCCATTGCCTCGGGGAAAGGGGCGGCTGCGGCGATAGACGCCTATCTGCGCGGCGAGGCCGTTGCCCCGGCTGTGAGGATGCCGGAGGTGCCTATCGCCCGACGGGAGTTGAGCGCTGAAGACCGCGTGTCCATCCCCCGCCACGCCGTGCCCACCATCCCTATGGCTAAGCGGGTGACAACCTACGCTGAGGTCGAACTGGGCTATGACCCCGAGACAGCAGTGGCCGAGGCCAATCGCTGCCTGCGCTGCGGACCCTGCTCCGAGTGCCTGGCCTGCGTCCGCGTCTGCCGGCCTGCTGCCATCGAGCACGATGCCCAGGAGATGTACCGCGAACTGGAGCCGACCGTGGTGATCGTGGCCGACGATGTAGGGGTGCACAGCCGTGCGCCCCTACAGGGCAATGGCCTCTATCAGATCGCTGACGACCCGCGGGCGGCCGATGCAGTCGTGGGTCTGGCACTGGCCAGGCTGGGGAGGTTTATTTCTACCCCGGCCCAGTCCCCGCCTATGAGGGGCGAACGGCTGGGTGTCTTCCTCTGCCAGTGTGGAGATGAGATCGCGGGCGTGGTGGACCTGGACGCGGTGAGCGCCTATGCCGCCGGTCTGCCTGGCGTGGCTCACGTGGAGATCCTACCATTTGCCTGCCACACGGAAGGGGCGGAGATCATCCGCCAGGTCCTCACGGAGAGAGTGGATCGGGCGGTGCTGGCAGCGTGCTCTTGCTGCGCCCTGGACCAGGTGTGCTACAGTTGCACATCGCAGCGACTGCGGTGTAAGGGCAACCTGGGCTCTTTTGGTCCCCTGGCCGGGAGATTAGAGTTCGTGAACGTGCGCGAGCAGTGCGCCTGGGTGCACCGGGAATCTGAGGAGGCCACTGCCAGCGCCAAGGCGATTGTGGCGGCTGCTGTGGCGCGGCTCAGGGGTCTGACTGTTCCGGTAGCCACGGGCACTTGGCCTTCACAAGAGGTCTTGATCGCGGGAGTGGGTCAGGCGGCGGATGTGTGTGCGCAGATATTGCGCGGGCGGGGCCTGGCTGTAAAGCGCATCGCCAAGTTATCGAGTCAGCCTAAGGCAACTCCCTACGGCGTGCGCGTGGGCGAGGTGATCTACGCCGCAGTAATTACCAGTGACGGAGAGCACGCGAATGGTCTGCCGCCGGTCTTCGTCCTAAATCCCACCGAATCGCCCGAGGTGGCTGGTGCGGCGACGGCGGTAGAGGTCCTGTCCCTGCTATCGGCTGCCCCAGTGTCGCCCGTGAGGGCAGTCGTAGATCCGGCGCGATGTCGGGCCTGTGGGACGTGCGCGCAAGTGTGTCCCTTCGCGGCCATTGCCCTGGGTGAAGACGAGAAGGGGAGATACCATGCCGTGGTGAACTCGTTGCTCTGCCAGGGGTGTGGGGTATGCGCGGCTTGGTGCCCATCGGGCGCAGTGAGCGCGGGATACATCTCGGATCGGCAATTGGAAGGGATGCTGAAGGCGGTTCTGAGTTGAAAGTCGCGGTGTTTATCTGCAATTGGGGAGCGTACAGCGCGTTGGAGGCAGCAGGGCGGGAGCGATTGAGCCTACCAGACGGTTTGCATTTCCTGAAGATGCCCTGCCTGGGGCGGCTTCATCCCGGCTTAGTGCTGCGCGCTTTCGAGTACGGAGCCGATGGGGTCCTGCTGGTTGGCTGCCCGGAAGGGGAATGCCACTATCGCACTGGCAGCGACCGAGCCACCGATTTCTTCGCCCAGATGCGTGCTCTGGCAAATCTGTTGGGCCTGGGCGAGTCGCGTTTGCGCTTCGTGCGCGTCGGTGTTGGGCAAGGGGTGGATCTCGCCAGCCAGGTGGAGGACTTTGTGGCCGGGCTGAAAGCGACGCTGGAGGTGGGGCAATGAACCGCGAGGCCGTGCAGAGGATCGTGCGGGCTTACAAAGCCTACCTTTGCCTGGAGTGCGGCAAGTGCACCTCGGTCTGCCCGGTGGCATGGCTGGATTCTGGGTTCTCGCCCCGGCTCACCGTGGAGCGAGTTTTGCTCGGACAGGGCGACGAGGTGGTGGCCGGCGATGCCATCTGGGCTTGCCTGACCTGTGGCCTGTGCAGCCACCGCTGCCCATCCGATGTGGGCTACGTGGACTTCATCCGCGAGTTGCGGGTGGGAGCGCGAGAGGAAGGGCGCGAGGGAGGTTGCACCCACGGGGGCGTCATGGAGGCCTTGAGCCACATCATGAGCGCAAACCTCCGCCAGAACCGCCTGGATTGGTTGGATGGGGCGCTGGAGACGGCAGAGCGGGGTCCGGTGCTGTATTTCACCGGCTGCCTGCCTTACTACGAGGTGCTTTTCTCGGATTTAGGAGCCGAGGGGGTGAACATCGCCAGAGCGGCGGTGCGGGTGCTGAATCGTCTGGGGGTGAGGCCGGTTCTCCTGCCTGATGAACGCTGCTGTGGCCACGACGCCTTGTGGACAGGCGATCCGCAGACCTTCCAGCGCCTTGCTCGACATAACATAGAGATGTTGAATGACAGTGGCGCGGAAGTGATCGTTACCACCTGCCCGGAGTGCTACCGTACGCTGGCCGTGGACTATCCGGCTCACGTAGCGCCGTTGCGGGCGAAGGTGATGCATCTTTCGGAGTTCGTTGCCCCGCGGCTGGGGGAGTTATCCCTCCGCCCATTGGACTTCACGGTTACCTATCAGGATCCCTGCCGCCTGGGGCGTTTCATGGGCGTCTATGATGCGCCGCGACAGGTGCTGAATGCGATGGGCGTGCGGCTGGTGGAGATGGCTCACAGTGGCCAGAGTGCCCTTTGCTGCGGCACCAGTGCTTGGATTCATTGCGGCGCGGTGTCGAAGGCTATGCAGGTCAACCGCCTGACCGAGGCACGAAACACCGGCGCAGACCTACTGGTGACGGCCTGCGTCAAATGCCAGATCCATTTTCGATGCGCCCTGGCCGACGAGGACGCGGCGGGCCTGAGGATGCCGGTGCGTGATCTGACGACGCTGTTGGCGGAGGCGTTAGGCGGATGAGAGGGGAGGTGTCTGTGAACTCTGAGGAGTTGAGGATCGGGGTCTTCGTCTGCGACTGCGGGCTGAACATCGCTGGCAGCGTAGACACCGAGGCGGTCAAAGACTATGCTGCCACGTTGCCCGATGTAGTGGTGGCCGTGCGCAACAAATACACTTGCGCTGACCCGGGTCAGAATGAGATCAAGCGCCACATTGTGGAGCACAATCTGAACCGGGTGGTGGTGGCCTCCTGTTCGCCACGCCTGCACGAGCCGACTTTTCGGGAGTGCGTCAGTGCCGTGGGATTGAACCCTTATCTGCTGGAGATGGCCAACATCCGCGAGCAGTGCTCCTGGGTGCACCTGTACGATCGTGAGGCGGCGACGGCTAAAGCCAAGGACATCGTGCGCATTGCGGTGGCCCGAGCGCGCTGGCTGCAGGCGCAACCCGAGGTCAAACTGCCCGTCACCGATGCCGTCCTAGTGATCGGTGGTGGAGTGGCGGGCATTCAGGCGGCTCTCGACCTAGCCGATGCCGGTCACCAGGTCTATCTGGTGGAGAGGGAGCCCTCTATCGGTGGGGTGATGGCTCAGTTGGATAAGACCTTCCCCACCATGGACTGTAGCATCTGAATCCTCGGGCCCAAGATGATGGATGCCGGTCGGCATCCGCGGATCAAACTCCTGGCCTACAGCGAGGTGGAGGAAGTCTCCGGCTATGTGGGCAATTTCCGCGCTCGCGTGCGCCGCAAAGCCCGCTATGTGAAGGAGAATGAGTGCACGGCCTGTGGCGATTGCGCCAAAGTGTGCCCGGTCGTGAGCGTAGATGAGTTTCAGACCGGCCTGTCTACGCGCCGCGCCATCTACATCCCCTTCCCCCAGGCGGTGCCGTCCGCCTATGTGATCAATATGCAGGAATGCCTGGGTTATAACCCCATCGCCTGCGGCAAATGTCTGGATGCCTGCGAGAAGAAATGCATTGACTTCGACATGCGCGATGAGATATTAGAATTGCAGGTCGGCGCCATCATCGTGGCCACAGGCATGGACACCTACGACCCCACTGAACTCGACGAGTACGGCTACACCCGCTACGAGAACGTCATCACCAGTCTGGAGTTCGAGCGGCTCATCTCCGCCGGTGGCCCGACGGGAGGGCATTTCGTGCGCCCCAAAGACCAGGTGCGCCCGCGACGCATCGGCTTCATCCAGTGCGTGGGCTCTCGCTCTGAGGTGCGCGGCAATCCCTACTGTTCTAATATCTGCTGCATGAACACGGTCAAAGACAGCCTTCTCCTCAAAGACCATTACCCGGACACCGAGATCACGGTCTTCTACCTGGATATTCGCGCTTTCGGCAAAGGCTTCGAGGACCTTTACCGCCGCAGCAAGGAGGCGGGTGTGCGCTACATCCGCGGCCTGCCCGGCGAGGTAACGGAGATCAACGGCTCTGGCGACCTGCGCCTGGTGGTGGAAAACACCACCACTGGCCGATTGGAGACGCACGAGTTCGACCTGGTGGTGCTCTCTATCGGGGCCATCCCGCGGCGTGACAGCGAGACGGTGCGCAAACTGCTCACCCTCTCGCGGGCCAGAGATG